>MGXW01000120.1 GCA_001801495.1 Gammaproteobacteria bacterium RIFCSPHIGHO2_12_FULL_37_34 | reverse complement strand
CAACTTGCTATTGCTCTCAAAAAACTTCAAGAAGCTATCACTTCCTTGAAAGATAAAGATGCAATAGAAATTGGAAACAACATACTGACAACTACCAGATGCATCGTACTGCAAAATTGTATATCCACAAAAGATATAGAGTTTTTAATACAATGCACCCAGATAGAAAAATTAGATGTTGGTAGATTAAAAGCTATTCAAGATAGTCAACGAAAATTCATTGATAAATTACCTCCTAAAAATCAATTTGATGTGGAGTGCAAAGAACTTCAAGAAGCTATTAACAAAGCTCCTCTCACTGATGCGCCATTAAAAGAATCAGGGGAAAATGTACTCAAAGCCGCTCAACACGCGGTTCAAGAAAAATTAGTGTCAGAAAAACATATGCCACTTTTAATACAATCCATTCGAGAAACACGAGCTGTGATAAAAGAACCTAATCGTCGAAGTATATATATACCAAAATTATCAAAAATAGCTCAAGAAATGATCGGCCTTGACTGTGAATGGGGGAAAGTAGTAGGAGGGGCATTAGCCAGTTTTGTTGGTGTTGCCATTTTTCTTACAGCAATAGCTGCTGCAGCAACGATTATTGCCATTGCAACCATGGGTGCTAGCTTACCACTTAGCGCCTTATTAATTTTAAGTGCTTTAAGTTTGACAAGCGTCGTTTCTGCAAAAGGTGCTCATACAGCAGGCTTATTTGCTCATCATAAACGTAAAGGAGATACTGTGGTTGCCTTAGAAAAGTTTACTGAGGTTGCTGCTGAAGAGGCTGCCAAAAAAAATAAGAAATTAAAAAAATGACCGTTCACTCATATCTTACGCTACTTGTGATGTTCCACTGCCACGCAATTGATTAGCCTCACTCATTAAGGCTAATCGAACAGCTTCTAACTTAGACATTTTCGCAGCACGCAAAACTTCATATATTTCAGCTAATTTAGTGAATAAATCTGCTTTTCTCACCTTATCATTTTTAGAAATCTCTGACAGTTCCCGCAATTCCCGAAAAATATAAGCTATTTCTCCCCAATTATAAGAAGAAGTGAGTTCACGAGGAGTCAAACGTTTTTCATCAGAACCAGAACTTGGTGGTCCTTCATGTTGAGCAATTTCTAATATAATCGCTTTATAGTTTTGAGCTGCTTCCATAAACACTTCCATGCGATCTTCTAAACTTCCTCTTTGCACTTCATCAGAATGCGGATAAAAAGTTAACGCCATTTTAAAAACCTCCTCGCTACATTTTTAACAATCTGCCTTTTAATCAGCAGTTCCCGCTAAGAACGCGGGAACTGCTTCAATTGTTTATATGCTACGCACAAGCAAAGCTTGTGCTTGCACTTAGAGGGGAGAATCGCGATTCTCCCCTCTAAGAACACCCCATCGCGTAAAGTTAGCGGGAACCGCGCCTTTTAATATATTAAGTATAGTCAGTTTTTGAAAATTTAACTTTGTATGCAAACAAAAAACAACATTATTTTCATAGTGATATCATTCTTGCTCGATCTAAGCAACGATAATTTAAGGTCTCAGCTATATGTTTTTCCGTTATTACTTCAGATTCGGTAAGATCAGCGATTGTTCTCGCTACTTTGATCAAGCGATGATAGGTGCGAGCGGAAAGATTAAATTTCGACAACACTTGGTAAAGCAGCTGTTTCACGTTAGGTTGAACCTTACAAATGTTTTCTACTTCCGATATGCTTAACGCACTATTACATTTATTTTGTCGCTTCAATTGGCAATGACGCCCCATTATTACCCTCTGACGCACTGCTTTGCTACACTCACCTTTTTCATCCTGGATTAAGATGTGAGGAGCAATTTGAGCAACTTCTATATGCATATCAATGCGTTCTAATAATGGCCCTGAAATTTTTTTTAGATACCGCTTGATTTGTTCACCACTGCATTGACACTCGCTGATTGCACTTCCAGCATAACCGCACGGGCACGGATTCATAGCAGCAATCAATTGAAACTGTGCTGGAAAAACTGTTTGAAAAGCAGCACGAGAAATAGTAATGCATCCTGATTCTAATGGTTCTCGTAAACTTTCTAATGTATAGCGGTCAAATTCAGGTAGTTCATCTAAAAACAATACGCCTCGATGAGCAAGTGAAATTTCACCTGGTTTAGGCGGGCGCCCACCCCCCACCAAAGCAATGCTTGAACTAGTATGATGTGGCGAACGAAATGGAACTTGTTGCCAACATTCTGCTTTAAAACCATTACTACTAACCGATGCAATGGCAGCAATTTCTATTGCTTCTTGGTCTGATATGTCTGGCAAAATACTTGGTAGGCAATTCGCCAAGGTGGTTTTACCCGTTCCGGGTGGTCCAATGAATAATACGCTGTGTTGGCCTGTGGCAGCAATTTCTAACGCACGTTTAGCATGTGTTTGTCCTTTGACATCAGCTAAATCTTGATAGTGCTTAACTCCACATGCGATCTGGGACGAGAAAATAGTTAAAGGGCATTTTCCTGTTAAATGTGCACAGATTTCAAGTATATGAGTGCTTGCAAATAGTGTCGTTTGACTAACCAATGCTGCTTCTTGAGCGTTTTGTATTGGTATCATCAGTTGTCTTCCCGCCTGATAAGCCGCTAAAGCAACAGGCAATACACCACGAATGGGGCGCAAATCCCCTGTTAATGACAATTCGCCCACAAATTCATATTCTGCAAGATTTTCTTTAGGCAACTGACCAGAAGCCGCAAGTATCCCTAAAGCAATTGGCAAATCAAAACGCCCTCCTTCTTTTGGTAAATCAGCAGGCGCTAAATTAACAACAATACGACGAATTGGAAATTCAAAATGCGAATTTAATAGCGCACTTCGAACTCGATCCCTGCTTTCTTTTACTGCTGCCTCCGGTAAGCCAACAATATTAAATCCGACTACGCCAGGATACAAATGCGTTTCAACCGTTACCAAAGGGGCTTGAATACCAAAAGAGGCCCGACTGTATACAATAGCTAATGCCATACTATTTTTCCTTTTTGAAGTTGTATAGAAGAGTGTGGAAGGAGCAGTAATGGGTGCTATAGAATGATTAACCTAGCTTGCAACAACATATGCAGTATTCATTTCTTCGAGATCTTTTTGTGTACCAATGTTATACCACGTACCACGATAATGTTCGCCTGTTATTTGTCCATTATGAATAGCGGGTAACAATACGTCTGCCAGTTGAAAATAACCTGGTTGATGGCATGCAAATAATTCCGGTCGATACATGCCAATATTACCAAACGTAAAGATTGGTGTTGCCTGAACATCCACATGTGATCCAAGCAAACCAAAATCACCTCGAGCATGGTAAGGTGGATTATCAACTAACACCAAATGAGCTAATTTAGAAGGCATACGATGGAGTCTTTCTAATGGATAATCTGTGATAATATCGCTGCTGATGACTAAAAAAGGTTGGTGACCTAATAAGGGTAACGCTTGAAAAATACCTCCGCCTGTTTCTAAACATTCTTTTTCTTCAGAATAAATAATAGATACCCCGTAACGCTCGCCATTTCCCAATGCTTCCTTAATTTGATTTCCACGGTAAGCAACATTGATAATTATTTCACGAATATGAGCTTGAACGAGGCTTGCAATAATATGTTCAATTAAATAATGCTCGCCAATGCGTAAAAGTGGCTTAGGGACATGATCAGTCAACGTTCCCATCCGTTTGCCACGACCTGCAGCTAAAATCATTGCTCGCATACTCATGCCTCTACTTTCGCTTCTTGTAATGCTGGCTGAACAACATGAGCAAAATAACGATGAAGTGGAGCTAATTCAGCATAACATGCACTCACATGAAGTAAATAATTCAGTGCTTGAGGAATATGTTTGAGGTAAGAAGATTGACCATCACGCACATGTTTTCGTGCAAAGGTAAATAAAACTTTTAAATGTCGCTCGATTCCCATCCAATCAAACCATTTTAAAAAAACAGCTTGATTCACGTTTTGTACTATACCCGCCTTGCATGATTGATTCCAATACTCCAGCACCCATTCTCTTACTAAATCATCTGGCCACTCAATATAACAATCACGCAATAAAGATACAACATCATAAGTAACAGGACCAATCAATGCATCTTGAAAATCTAAAATGCCAACTTGTGTGTGGGGTAAGACCATTAAATTTGCCGAATGAAAATCTCGATGCATAAATACTTGCGGTTGCGATACAGCAGATTCAACAATGAGCGCATAACAATCATCTAAATGTTTTTCTTCTTTTCCCAATGACAAATCAAGCCATTTTCCTAAAAACCATTCCTTACACCATTGCCATTCTTGCCACATGAAATGTGATGTAAAAAATGGAATAGGTTTCTCTGCTACACCCTGACATGTTTGTAAAGTCACAAGCGCATGCAGAGCAATAGTGTAAAGTTGATCCGCATTCTGATTATTCAAAGCCTTGAGATAAGTCACATCACCAAAATCCGTAATAAGCAAAAAACCTTGTTCTTCTTCAGCATAAAAAATGTCAGGAACGTGTAAACCTATATGACGTAAACTGTTGGCAATAGCTATATAAGAGCGACAATCCTCACGTGGAGGCTCTGCATCCATTACCACAAAAGAACCCTTTTTTGTGTGAATTCGAAAATAACGGCGGAAGCTTGCATCACCCGGCATGGGTTGCAATGTGACAAATTCTTGACCGCAATTCATTCTAAGCCACTGTTCTAGTGCGTTTTTTCGTTCTGTCATGATTCCAATATTATTTCCATTTCGTTACACTTGCATTTTATCGCACAGCATTGAGCAAGCCAATGTCCTCAAAGAAAAAATTAATTGTCTGCGTTTATTTATTCTTTGCCATTTTATTATTACCCTTTATCCTGTATGCTGATTCTAACAAAAAAAATTCTACTCTTGCTAATCAGTTAGGCTGGGTAAAGAGTACGGAAAATAATTGTGATGGCTATTATCTTGAATCCCCATTTCTTTCTATTGATTCGAAAAAAGACGTGATTGAAACAACCGGAGATCAAGGCTTGTTTTCATTTCGTGGAACATCTGTTCTCGAAGGAAAAGTAACCATTTCTCGCGCTGGGCAACAAATTACTGCAAACAAAGTTTATTTATATCGAAATGCACAAGGCAAATTAAATGTAGTTGAAATGTTAGGCGATGTTCGGCTACGTGAACCCAACACATTAATCGTTGGAAAAAAAGGTCGCTATAATTTTGATACGAATACTAAATCATTGATTGATATTCTCTATCGTACAACTCTTATCAATAAAAAAAGTTCGCCTCAAAAAAAACCTAGTCCGGGTACTATTTCGCACGAGCGCAAAATAACGAGTATGACAGCTTGGGGAAAAGCGTATGAGTTTTCGCAAACCGAACCTAAACTATTTGAATTATCCAGAGCAAGTTTCACCACTTGTCCTCCTATTCGACCAGCGTGGCGACTAAAAGCAAGCCACATTGTTTTGAATAAAAATACCGGTAGAGGTTATGCCACTCATGCACGCTTACTTGTAAAAAATGTACCTATTCTGTACGTGCCTTATCTTAATTTTTCTATTGATAAACAACGGAAAAGTGGATTTCTCTGGCCAATTATTGGTGGTTCTAATACTTCAGGAGCAACTGTTTTTGCTCCTTTTTACTGGAATATGGCACCTAATTATGACATGACTATTTCACCAGGCTGGTTGGCAAAACGCGGTTACCAACTCACTGATAATTTTCGTTACCTCAGTGAAACGAGCTCAGGCAAAATAAATGTGGGTGTTTTACCCAATGACAAATTTTTTAGAAATACTCAGAAAAACGCGTTGGAACAGCTTCCTACTGTAACCGATCCTATTCTACAAGCTGAATTAAATCGATTAATTAATAATAGTACAACTCGTAAAGGGTTGGTATGGCGTAACGATTCACAATTTAATGAGCATTGGTCGAATCATATCGACTTTAATTACGCAGGAGACGATTATTATCTACGAGATTTTGGTACAGTAAACGAAATTACTGCCAATCAATTACTTCAAGAAGGCGATCTTTATTACAAAAACGAGCATTGGAATTTTACTGGGCGTATTCAAGCTTATCAAACATTACATCCCGCTGAAGAAACGAATGTATCCAATCAATATCGCCGTTTTCCTCAACTTATTTTAAAAGGAGATTATCCTAATCAACCATTTGGGCTAGAATATTTTATCGAAAATGAAATTACTCATTTTGAAATATTAAAAACGCCTGGTACTAGCCAAGAATTACCCATAGGTAATCGTATAAATATCCAACCAGGTGTTAGCCTACCATTAAATTGGACAGCTTTTTATGTCACTCCTCGAGCACAACTTGCTATGACACAATATCAGCTATATCAAATTGCTGATACCAATGCACCTGCTAGTAAACGTCGCGTTTTACCTATTTTTGATATTGCATCGGGACTTGCTCTTAATCGAGATGCCAACTTGTTTAATCATGCTTTTCAACAAACATTAGAGCCACAGCTTTATTACACATACATCCCTTATCGTAATCAGGCTAGCATTCCAATATTTGATACAACCGTGAATACTCTCACTTACGATCAACTCTTTAATTACAACCGTTTCACGGGGCTAGATCGTATTGGTGATGCAAATCAATTGGGTGTGGGAGTGACCACGCGTTTAATCGATACTCATTCAGGATTAGAAAAAGTGCGTCTTGGCGCAGGTGAAATTCTTTATTTCGCCAACCGTCGAGTCACGTTATGTAATAATGATAGTTGTACGGATAATCCTCAAAACCATCTTAATAAACAACGGTTCTCTCCTCTTTCCGCTGTGCTAGATTACCACGTTAATGATCAGTGGAAATTAGCTAGCAACGCAATTTGGGACCCTGTCACCAAACAAATCGATAACACAACGGTAGGCTTGCATTATCAACCTGATGATTTTCATATTGTGAATATAGGTTTTAGCTATGTTTTAAATGGCGATATCTTTTCTGGTATTACAGTAAATAATTCACAAAACAACCTTAAATTGACTGATTTTTCATTTGCTTGGCCTGTTATTCACGATATCAGCATGGTGGGGCGCTGGAGCCAAGACTGGAACCAACAACGTTTGCAGAACATGCTTTATGGAGTACAATATGACACCTGTTGCTGGGCAATGCGACTGGTGGGTGGGCGAGTATTTACGAATTTATCAAATAATTCCCCCCAATATAAAAACGAGTTTTATATACAATTTGCCTTAAAAGGGATTGGCGATATTGGTTCTGGCAACCCTAATGGCTTACTCAGCACAATTTCTGGTTACAAGTCGCAATTTGGACAGGTAATGTGAGATCTCTCAATAAACGAGAACACACCCATGAAACAAACTTTTATTGTATTATTATGCTACATAGCTTTTTCAACACTTGGCTATGCAAAAACAACTGAACAACCCTTAGATAACGTGGTTGCAATTGTCAACGATGATGTCATTACCCAAACTGAACTCAATCATGATCTTGATATAGTAAAAACACAAATTACTCGAGCACAAATGCCTATTCCTACTAATGATGTTTTACAAAAACAAGTGCTCGATCAAATGATCAATAAAACATTACAGCTTCAATTAGCTAAACTAGGTGGCATTGACATCAACGATGCTGATCTTGATAAAGCAGTAGCAGACATTGCAGAACGCAATCAATTATCCGTTAAAATTCTTTATCAGCACATACAAGAAGAAGGAATGTCCACAACTGATTATCGAAAAGAAATGCGTGAGAGGCTCATTATACAAAAATTACAACAACAAGAAGTGAGTAATCGCATTTCTATTTCATCACAAGAAGTGACCAATTTTATTCATTCAAAAGCATGGCAAAATAATAGCGCTAAAGAATATCATCTTGAAGATATTCTCATTCCTATATCCGATGCGCCTTCCACAGAAGAACTATTAACCGCTAAAAAACGTGCGCTTGCTGTGCTAGCACAATTAAATCAAGGAAAGGATTTTCGAAAAGTCGCTCAAGCTGAATCGGGCGATAGCCATGCTCTAAAAGGTGGTGATTTGGGTTGGCGCAAAATTCCAGAAATTCCATCTGCTTTTGCTGCTACAGTTCTTAATATGCAAACTAAAAGCATTGCAGGCCCTATTCAAACACCTAATGGGTTTCACATTATTCGACTAGCTGAGGTACGTTCAATCGGCGGCAAACAAGTCGCCCCCTCACGTAAACAAATTGAACAATTACTGTTACAAAGAAAATTTGAAGAAGCAGTACAAAATTGGATTTCAAAGTTACGTAATCAAGCATTCATTGTAGTAAATGCTTAAATGATACCACGCATTATTATTACACCAGGCGAACCGGCTGGGATAGGGCCTGATATCACCATCCATATTGCCCAACTGGCTTTGCCAGCAGAATTGGTAGTGGTTGCTGATCCTGCTCTGCTTCAAGAGCGAGCAAAACAAATTGATCTGCCTTTACAATTACTAGAATGTGATTTCAATCAAATCGCAACCCCTCATCAATCAGGCAAACTAAAAATTGTACCCGTTACATTAAACACACAGGCAAAAGCAGGCAAATTAAATCTAAATCATGCTACATACGTCATTCAAACATTAGAAACAGCAGCTACCCTATGCCAACAAAAAAAAGCGCACGCTATCGTAACTGGCCCTGTTCATAAAGGCATCCTCAATCAAGCAGGAATTGCTTTCACCGGTCATACAGAATTTTTCGCCAATTTTTGTGGCGCCTCACAAACAATCATGTTGTTTGTAGTCGATAAACTAAAAGTAGCATTAGCAACTACTCATTTGCCTTTATCACAAGTATCATCAGCGATTACCAAAACACATTTACAAACTGTATTAGTCACTTTACATAACGAAATACAAAAATGGTTTCACCTTCCTTCACCACGTATTTTAGTCTGTGGCTTGAATCCGCATGCAGGTGAGAATGGTTATTTAGGCTGCGAAGAAATCGATAGAATGTTGCCAGTAATTGAAAAATTGCAACAGCAATCATACCGCATCACTGGCCCCTTACCAGCTGATACTGTTTTTACCCAAAAGCAATTACAAGAAGCCGATGTGGTACTTGCGATGTACCATGATCAAGCATTGCCCTTGGTAAAATACCTTGGTTTTGGTCACGCAGTAAATCTCACTTTAGGCTTGCCTTTTTTACGCACCTCAGTCGATCATGGAACAGCTATTGATATTGCTGGAACAAAAGCAGTTGATCCTGGCAGTATGGCTGCAGCTATTCATTTAGCGATTAAACATTGCATCAGATGATCCGCTAATCTTTCCGCTCCAAGATAGCCATCGTTAGCCGATTAACAGATACCAATTTATCTTCTTCATTTTTAATTTCTATACTCCAAACCTGGGTGCTTTTCCCTAAATGAAACGGTTTAGCAATAGCAGTGACATAACCACTACGCATCGAACGAATGTGATTGGTATTAATATCTAATCCTACACAATAATACTTTTCTCTATTGACACAATATTGAGCTGCCGTGCTACCTACTGTCTCTGCTAATACACAAGATGCCCCTCCATGCATGATTCCCATCGGCTGTTTGGTGCGATGATCGATAGGCATACGCGCTATCATATAATCGTCCCCCACATCCATAAATTCGATGCCTAAATAATCAGACATGGTGTTTTTTGCACGTTCTGAAATAAGCTTTAAATTAATTTCAACTTGCCAAATTTTAGTCATTTGTATGTGCCTATTGACCAGGTTTTTCTTTAATATTGAAATACTACAAGGTATATTAACAAATACTCACGAGGAACGCCTGTCATGAAATCAAGGCTTTTATTATTCATATTACTCCTATGCGTTCAAATAACAACACACGCATCGGATCTTGTTGAGGTATTTCAGCAAGCTTTAATGAGCGATCCTATCTATCAACAAGCTATTGCTGAGCGTTTATCCACCAAAGAAGGCGTGCCCATTAATATTTCAGCTTTGTTACCCAATTTATCCATCACAGCCAATCCAACTCTTTCTCGATCTGCATTTTCAGGAAATAATTACGATACCAATGTGGCTGGTGTTCCACTTACGCCTCGCAACAATACTAATCTTGCTTATACCCTTGCGCTAACTGCCACACAGGTGGTATTTGATTTTGCAAAATTTGCAAATGTCTCAAATGCACTTGCCACATCCAAAGGCGCGGATGCAACGTTAAACGCTGCGTTGCAAAATCTTATGGTGCGTGTTGCAAATGCCTATTTTGCTGTTTTAAAAGATGAAGAAAATTTAAGTTACAGCGAAGCATCCAAGTTGGCTTATGCAAAACAATTAGATCAAATTAAACAGCAATATGATGTTGGCTTAAAAACGATTACGGATGTGTACACTGCGCAAGCTTCTTACGATTCTGCAGTTGCTACTTATATTGCATCTCAAAACACAGTGGATAATGATAAAGAAAATTTACGCGTCATTACTGGAAAATATTACCAAAAACTATCCGCATTACGCGATGATTTTCCTCTTATCACACCAGAACCTGTTAATATTGACGCGTGGACAAAAATAGCAGAGCACCAAAATTGGTCTATCAAGGCATCACAATATAACGTTGATGCTTCTCGACAAACCATTAAACAGCAATTTGCTGGTCATCTTCCTACGATTAATTTGGAAGGAACGCTAGATAAAGTCTATTCAAAAGATATTAACGGATATAGTTCTATCAATGACCCAAGTGGTACGGGTACCACGACCAATCGAACAATCATCATTAATTTAAATGTACCTCTCTTTGCGGGTGGTGGTGTCGTTGCAAAAACAAATCAAGCTCGTTACAACTATCAATTTGCCCAACAACAATTAGAACAAACCATTCGTAACACAATCAATACGACGCGACAAAGTTATCTTGGAATTATTTCTGGCATGAGTCAAATTAAAGCGGATAAACAAACAGTAAAATCCACAATTAGCTCGTTAGAAGGTTTAGAAGCAAGCTATCAAATAGGTACTGAAACATTAGTTGATGTATTGAATCAACAACAAAAAGTATTTCAAGCACAAACAGAGTATGCAAATGATCGGTATGCTTATGTCATTAGTCTACTCACACTCAAAGAAGCAGCAGGTACCTTAAGTTTTGATGATTTACGCGCTGTTAATACTTGGTTAATCGAAAGAGCAAGGCCTAAAGTAAATAGTCATACGAAATAATAAGGAATAAAATGATGCAATCTTTACGCGATAATGCGAATGAAAAACAATTAACCTTTTTAACGTTGAGTATTATTGCATTTTGGGCGCTTTGGTCTACTTTAGTAGCCCTTACTGATGTAATTAATTTTTTGCAAGCCATAGCCTGGTTACCTATGGATTGGACTTTTACTTCCAATAATTTTGCCTTAGTCGTTAAAAGTGTCGGTATGTACGGCTTACAAAATACTCTATTACCTCTCGCATTATTTTTTGTGATTGTTATTTGGGCATGCTTGATAGCGGTATTGTTTTGGCGAGCATTATTTGCTCATCATTCTAAGAATAACTATTTACAAAAATGTTATACCGCTTTCCTTGCTTGTTTTTCGATAGAAGCAGTTTTTATTTTAGCAGATGAACTATTTATTCAATATGACTTTGAACATGGACATATGGATAGGCTAGGGTTTAAATTAATAACCTTTCTCGTTTTCT
>MGXW01000119.1 GCA_001801495.1 Gammaproteobacteria bacterium RIFCSPHIGHO2_12_FULL_37_34 | reverse complement strand
AGTGCCCATCATAACCAAATTTAACCTTTCTGATAACCTACAAACCCAATAGCAGGATGTTGTAAATATTTTTTTAAATAAGGTTCACCACGTTCAACTATTTTATTTGTTTTAACTAAATATTTTCTTAAAAATGGATGCGACTCGACGACTTGTTTAATTTTATATTGATACTCAAGAACCGATAAACCACCTTGCGACCTATAAACACATACCCATCCTGGTTTATGATTAACCATAGCCACTTCCGTACCAATTAACTCTTTTGCTTCTTTACCACCCAACCCTACTCCAACCACACCTGGGGCAGAATGCGCAACTGGTGGCGCAACCCAAATAGAAGGAGCAGTGAAATCAGTTGATTGGATTTCAGCTGATGAAGGACAATTAAAATTATTTGCTGTGGCATATGCTGTTGAGAGTGTTGCAACCATTAAAGCTGATAATTTAATGAACTCGCTTACTATTTTTTTTCTTATCATGATAAATCTCCGTTATATAAACAACACGAAATATATTTTATTAGAAAGAATATTGCAATCGAATTCACTTATTATTTTGTTTCAGTTTCGACGATTTGCTCAGCATACCCACACGTTTGTCGCGGACATACTAGTTCTTTGCCACGTTTTTTGGTGATTTTGATGGTTAACATTGGCCAAGCACATGTTGGACAACTTTGAGCAATGGGCTCATTCCAAACCGCATATTTACAATCTGGATAACGTGAACAAGAAAAAAATATTCGACCACGACGCGAGCGACGCTTGACCATTTTCCCTTGGCGGCATTCAGGACATTCCACACCGGTATCCATTGGTTTATTCAAAGACTCAATAAATTTACATTTTGGATAATGACTACATCCAATAAATTTGCCATATCGACCATGCTTGATTTTTAGCGCGCCTCCACAATTCGGACATTGTCGTCCCTCTACGAGCTCAGCATCTTGTGAAGCATCTTCTGCTTTTTCAACAATTGCTCGTGTATAAGTACAATCTGGATAACCAGTGCAGCCGATAAATCGGTCCCTTTTACCTAAGCGAATAGAAAGGGGTTTACCACATTCAGGACATTTTTCATTAAGCTTCTCTTGGGTAACGTCTTTCTTTTTGACGGTATCGTTAATAGTATCCACTTGATCTTTGAATGGATCCCAAAAAGCTTCTAGTAAGGGAACCCATTCTTTTTCACCACGTGAAATATCATCCAATTCATCTTCTAGTTTTGCAGTAAAATCATAATCAACATATTTTGTAAAATATTGTGTGAGAAAACGATTCACAACACGGCCAACATCCGTAGGATGAAACCGTTTATTTTCAAGTAAAACATACTCTCTGGTTTGTAGAGTCGACACAATAGCAGCATATGTTGAAGGACGACCAATGCCGTGCTCTTCTAACACTTTAATTAAAGTTGCTTCTGAATAACGTGGCGGAGGCTCAGTAAAATGTTGATGACAGGTAATTTCATTTAAATCAACTGTATCATTTTCTTTTAAATCAGGTAACAAATAATCATTGCCTAATTCTTCAGATGTTTGGTCATCTGATCCTTCTTGGTACACACGCATATAACCAGGATCAACGACAATCGATCCTGTAGCTCGAAACTGATGACCTTTATCTACCATTAAATCAATTGTCATCGTATCAATCGTTGCAGAAATCATTTGTGATGCTACTGTACGCTTCCAAATCAAATCGTATAGCTTAAATTGCTCCGGCGATAAAAATGATTTCAATGATTCTGGCGTGCGCACAGATGAGGTGGGACGTATAGCTTCATGAGCTTCTTGAGCATTTTTTGCCTTGGTACGATACAGACGCGGTTCATCGGGTACATTTTCTTTGCCATAACGTTTGGCAATTAAATCTCGCAATTCATTGATTGCCTCTTCAGCAACATTGACAGAATCTGTACGCATATATGTAATCAAACCCACTGAATCTGAATCTAACTCTATTCCTTCGTAGAGCTGCTGAGCAATACGCATCGTACGTTGCACAGTAAAACCAAGTTTGCGTGCTGCTTCTTGTTGTAAAGTAGAAGTAATAAATGGCATAGCAGGATGTCGTTTTCGTTGCTTCTTTTCCACTTGCGAAACACGCAGTTTACCTTTCGCATCTTTTAGTACACGTGTTTTTGCTGCTTCAGCTTGAGAAGCACTGGTAATAGAAAATTGTTCTAATTTGGTTCCTTCATAAACAACCAATTTGGCTGTAAATGTTTTGCCTTTTGCTGCCGCTATAGCTTCGAGATTCCAATATTCTTGAGTAACAAACTTTTCTATTTCTTCTTCGCGCTCAACAATCATACGTAACGCCGGACTTTGTACGCGACCAGCAGAAAGTCCGTAGCGAATTTTTTTCCACAACAAGGGTGATAAATTAAATCCAACCAGATAATCTAAGGCGCGCCGCGCTTGCTGTGCATTAACTAATTCCATAGAAATGTCGCGCGGATTTTTAACAGCTGCTTGGATAGCCGATTTCGTAATTTCATTAAAAACAATTCTATGCACCGGCTTTTTACCTAATGCTTTTTTATCTTTTAAAATGGTATAGACATGCCATGAAATCGCCTCCCCCTCACGGTCTGGATCGGTTGCAAGATATAAAGCATCCGATTTTTTCATCGCACTGATAATAGCAGCAACGTGTTTTTCATTTTTTTCTATTAATTCATAATGCATAGCAAAGTGATCTTCTGGATCCACCGCACCTTCTTTTGGAAGTAAATCACGAACATGGCCGTACGATGCCATGATCTCAAAACCAGCTCCCAAATATTTTTTAATGGTTTTTGCCTTTGCTGGCGATTCAACAATCACTAAGTTATGAGTCATCTAAATTCCTCACAAGCAATCTCTATTACAAAGACTATAGCGTAAATTTTAGATAAGAGGATTAGATTATTAATGAAGGACGTCAAAAGCATCTGATAAAATCATGTCCTGTAACAAAGAAAGTGCCGATTTTTTATCTGGTTGATTAAATAAAGCTATTAAAACTACCCATTTAATACGCCCTAAGTCTATTTCACGAGGATCTAAAGCTGTAATGCGATCAATAACTATTTCACGTGTCATAGGATCTAAGATGCTTATTTGCTCGAGATAAAGTAAAAAACCTCTACCTTGAATACCTAAACGCTCGCTTTCTTCAAATGAATAATGACGTATAGCATGAGGAGTAAATAAAGGAGCAGCCTGGACTGTTTCCTGCACTTTATTTAATCCATCCAACCAATCTAACGCTCTGCCAATTTCACTACGGTGAAAACCAGCAAGTTCTAATTCATTTACGATGGTATCTTGATCAGCATTTAATGCAACACTACCATCCATGTAATTTTCAAATAGATACATTAAAACTTCGAACATTCAATCTTCCTATTCAATTAATCGATACGAACATAACCACCTGAGACAGTTTGGATATAACCTCGCAACTCCAACGATAAAAGAATGGAGGAAACTTCGCTTCTAGTCAATCCAGTGCGCAATATTATCATATCTATTGGTATTATTTCATACCCTATTTGTTCAAATAAATCCTTTTCTTGCTTCGAGAAATCCATAGGTAAACTTTGATCTATTGGAGGTTGCTTATTTTTTGATTGTAATACACCCTTAAAACCATTTAATTCTTCAAGAATATCCTCCATACATTCCACTAATTTTGCACCTTGTTTAATCAGATAATGACAACCTCTACTAGTTAAATGATGAATCGACCCTGGAATTGCAAAAACTTCCCTACCATATTCCAATGCATGATGAGCTGTAATTAAAGATCCACTTTTTCTCGCTGCTTCGACCACTAATACACCCAAACTGAGTCCTGCAATAATGCGATTTCGTAAAGGAAAATGAATTGCTTTGGGTGGTGCATCCAGTGGGAACTCTGAAAGAAGAGCACCTTGATGATCTAATACCTCCTGTACTAATTTTCGATTAATTGCAGGATAAATATGGTTTAAGCCTGTACCAAACACACCTATTGTTACCCTTTTTGCAGCAAGAGCGCCTCGATGACTAGCCGTATCAATACCTAAAGCAAAACCACTGGTAATCACTAACCCCGCCAACGATAAATGATAAGCAAATTGTTCTGCATTTTTTATACCAGTAGGGCTTGCTTTACGCGAGCCAACCATGGCTAATTGTTTTCGTGAAAGTACTGTTTGATCGCCTTTGACATATAAAATGAAAGGAGGATCGGCTGTTTGCTTTAATAATGGAGGATAGCTGTCATCTTGCAAAGATAAAATAGCATGATATGGTTTGTTTGCCCATGCTAACTCTGTTTCGATAACTTTCCAATTTGGGCATTGTATAGCTTGTATTTCTGCCATGGATGCTCCAATCAACAATAATTCTTCCTTGTGTGCACGAAATAATTGTTCAGGCGTAGAAAAATGTTCTAACAAACATAGCATCTTACGTCGACTCATTGGTAAATGATGTAGCGCTAACCAATAGGGTAAATGGTGATTCATGGGATATCCGTTTTGAGAATTGGGGGTTATTTCGAACTATATCATTCATCTTATGCAATAAGGAGCTGTTCACTTCATTTTTGACTTCAAAGGTTGTATTACTCGGGGTTCGTCGCTGCAGGTATCCCACCGTGCTCGTACCTGCGCGCGGTGGGAGCCCTCCTTCCGCGACACCCCTCGTGTATAGAGTTATCGAGAGTCAAAAATGAAGTGAACAGCTCCTTATTGCGTGAGTTATATAACAGAGTCAAATAACATTGCGCTAATATTTAAGCCAGTTTCAGCTTCAATTTCACGAATACCAGTAGGGCTTGTCACATTAATTTCTGTGAGATAATCCCCGATCACATCTAAGCCAACAAAATATAAACCTCGTGCTCGCAATTCGGGCCCCACTTGTGAACAAATAAAGTGATCTCTTGCTGAAAGAGGACGCACTTCTCCTTTCGCACCAACAGCAAGATTACCTCGCCAATCTTTAGGTTGTGGCATACGAGCTAACACGTGATGAACAGGCTCACCATTAATCATCAGAATTCGTTTATCTCCTTGCTTTATTTCCGGAATAAATCGTTGCGCCATAACATGTTGCATGCCGCCATTTGTAAGCGTATCAAAAATTACATTGGCATTTGCATCATGCTCATGCAAGCGAAACACTAATTTGCCACCCATTGAATGTAGCGGTTTGCAAACAATATCATGATGTTCTTTAAAAAAAGTGTGAAGTTTTTCTATAGATCGTGTAACCAAACTAGGCGGACAACATGCTGGGAAATACATGGAAAATACTTTTTCATTTGCATCCCGTAATGATTGCGGTTTATTTATCACGCGAACGCCACCACGTTCTGCATAATCTAATAAATAAGTTGTATAAATGTATTCATCATTAAACGGAGGATCTTTGCGCATTAAAATAATATCAAGTTCAGTGAGTATAATGGTTTTTTTTTCTTCCCATTTAAACCACGTATGGGGATCATGAAAAACGGCTAATCGTCGTGCATCACCATAAGCCACTCCATCACGCAAAAATAAATCTTGTAATTCAAAATAATATATTTCCCAATGGCGAGATTGTGCCTCCCATAACATCGCAAGCGTACTGTCTTTGTGATATTGAATGGATAGAATGGGATCCATTACTACACCTAATTTCATAAATTATCCTATTTTGCTCACTTGATCGTAAATCTCACGCGCAGCTGCCAACATGCTGAGTTTGGCAACAATCCCATATAAGTAAAATCGATTTTTGCAAGCATCTTGTTCCTCTACTGGTTTACACGGTTCATGGCAAGGTTGCGAAAATGCAATCGGTTCAAAGTGCATGCCGGGTGCATTTAAATTTTCATCTGTTCCTCGTTCTTTATGAACGCGATAAAAACCGCCCACCACACAATCGCCCCATAAATAGACCACAGGTTCTGCAACTGCTTGCGCAGATCCTACCACTTCAAATGTATACACTCCTTCTTGAATAATCACTCGGTTAACCGGCTGCCCGCCTTTACTCATAGACATTCGAGTGCGCTGCTTGCGATTCAATGATTTGAGTTCATTCACATTGCGTATAGTCATAACTGCCATACCATATGTTCCAGCATCTGCTTTGACTACTAAAAAGGGTGGATGGTTAATATTATAATGAGCATATTTTTTTTCAATTTCCTCAAACAAAATTTCCGCATTAATCGTCAAGCATTCCAACCCTAATTGATGCATAAAATCAACTTGACCACAATGCCGAAATAAAGGTGAAATCAACCAAGGATCTATATCAAATTGCTTAGCAAAATCGCGAGCTACTTTTGTATAGTACTGAAAGTGCTCTGATTTAAGGCGCTCGCTCCAACCCAGCTCTGGAGGCGGCATAAGCAATTGATGGAGGTTCTGTAAAATATCAGGAATACCTTCAGAAAGATCATTATTTAATAAAACAGCATCTGGTATAAAATCTGATAATTGTAATTGATTGTTTTGACGCAACAATGGATGAATGGTGATTTTTTCTCCTGATAATAAAGTGATCGCTAGTGGTGCTTCAAGATCGGTTAATAAAGTACCTAACTTTATTTGGAAACCAGCATTTTCCAAAATGGTTTGTAATGTTTTTATATTTTCCCAATAAAAAAGATTTCGCGTGTGATTTTCCGGAATAATTAAAATGCGTTTAGCTTCTGGCATCATGTTTAATATATTTTTTTTTGCGGCGGAAGCTGCAAATGACAAAAAATTGGGGTTGAGATTATTAAATCCTGCTGGAAATAAATTCATATCGATCGGCGCGAGTTTAAATCCAGCATTGCGTAAATCAACTGAACCATAAACAGGTGGCGGATATTTTTGCCATTCTGCTAAAAACCATTCTTCAATTTGTTTACATTGTCTTAATAAATGTTGTTCCAATAAATGCACCGGCTCAACATTTTTGGTATGCAGCTGTGGCATCACATGTGTTTGAATCATAAAAACCCTTTATTTTGGTTAGGCGCTGCAAAAATTCTGTTGCGCTGATTTCACCAACAATACGTTGTGAAGCAAGCTCCTCACCATTTGCATTAAAAAATAAAACTGTCGGTGGAGCAACAACGTTAAATAACTTGAGTAAAACTTCGTCTTCAACAGTATTGTTTGAAAGATCAGCACGCAACAAAATATAATGAGTCAGTGCTTGCTTCACATCAGCTTGACGAAAAACACGTTTGTCCATGATCACGCACGATTCACACCAATCCGCATAAAAATCTAATACCACTGGTTTGCGCGTACTTTGGGCAAGCTGTAATTGTTTGTTAAACTCAGCAGCATTACGGATAGTGATGAAAGCTGATTGTACCTGATTAGCATGAGAATGTAGCCAAGTATTCTGAACACCTACGGTTGTTATACCTGCAAATGTCCCGATGATAACAGAACTTGCAATGAATAATTTGAGACGATAACCCCATGCAGACAAATAATAAACCAAAAAGAGCATGATTCCCAATAATAAAATGACGCTTAATAGGATTGTAATGGTTGGTGAAGCAATTCTCGAAAATAACCAAATCGCCATTGCTAACATGAGCACACCAAAAAATTTCTTTATTATGTCCATCCATGGCCCACTTTTAGGCAACCATCGACCCGCTGAGATACCGATAGCGATCAAAGGCAACCCCATTCCTATTCCCATGGCAAATAAAGCGCTTGCACCAAGCAACCGATCTCCAGTATGGGCAATATACATTAATACGCCAACAAGCGGCGCGGTTACACAAGGAGAAACAATTAATGTCGATATCGCTCCCATCAAAAATGCGCCTGTATAAGAACCCCCCTGTTGTGCACGATTCCAATGCGCAAGACGATTTTGCCAATGGCGTGGAAGCTGTAAGTCATAATATCCAAAGAGGGAAAACGCTAATAAGACAAATAGAAGGCTCGCAATAGTAATCATCCAAGGTTGCTGTAACCACACTTGTATTGAATTTCCTAACGAAGCTGCAGCCAATCCAGCAAGCGCATAAATAAGTGCTGCACCTAAAACATACAAGATCGATAAACATAACGCTCTTTTTGTATTCAATTGTTCCTGTTGACCCACAATAATCGTTGCTAATATAGGAACCATAGGCCACACACAGGGCGTTAATGTTAATAACAATCCTAAACCAATAAAAATCAGTAACATCATACCTAAACTCTGATTGTGCAATAATGCATTAACATCGTTTTGATTAGTCAGTAAGGAAGTGAGCTTAGTTTGTTGAGACTCAAGAGAATCAATTGTTATAATCGTTTGATTGGGTAGATTGATTGATAGAGATTGGTGCATAGGTGGATAACAAAATCCATCCTGTGAACATCCTTGATAATCTATGTTCATTTGTATCTTCTGTACATTTGTCTTAAATAAAATGGGTACGCTCAAATTTCCTGAAAAAGCTTCGTATCGTCCACGGTCTTTATCGTATTGATACTCGCCTTGTGGAAGTGAAATATCTGCAACAACTTGAGGTTCAAAAGTAAAATGCATTTTCTTGCTGTAAAGATAGTAACCAGAGGCAATTTGCCACTGTGCTCGTATTTCATTTGAACGACTAAAGTGAGCAGAAAAAACAAATGCTTGATCAGCAGGTAATGGAGAAGAACCTGCAAATGCAGATCTCATCAAGCATGTCACTATTATCACAAAAATAATTGCCCACTTCATACGCATAAACCACCTCATTGATGATACAGCCTACTCAATTCATGCACAGCATCTACTAATGCACTCACATGCTCCGGCGGAACATCCGGTGTGATACCATGACCCAAATTAAATAGATGGCCCGAACCATATCCATACGAATCTAATATGTTTAACACCTCATCGCGAATAACTTCAGGCGATTGAAGCAAATATTGTGGATGCATATTTCCTTGTATAGCCACCTGATCGTCTACTTGCTGGCGCGCTTCTTGAAGCGATATTTCCCAATCCACTCCAATCACATCGCATTCTGTTTCTATCATTTGTTTGATCCACCGATGACCACCTTTAGTAAAAAGAATGCATGGCACACCTTTATTATCATTATAATGGTGGTATGTACGTTTTAACTGGGTAAAAATTTGTTTAATATAATATAAAGAAAATGTTTCGTAATCTGCTGTATTTAATAATCCACCCCAGGTATCAAAAAGCATGGCAACATGGATGCCTGCATGAATTTGTGCCTCCAGGTGAGCAAATATAAATTTTGATAATAAATTCAATAAGTTATGTAGTAGTTCTGGGTTTTCTTCGCGCATGCGCATGATGGTAGGAAAGCCTGGCTGAGCTCCTCCTTCAATCATATAGGCTGCTACAGTCCAAGGGCTGCCACAAAAACCGATTAATGGCAAATGCCTTAGTTCTTTCCTTACCATTTGAATCGTCTCATAAACGTAGGATAATCGCTCTAAATCAAGGGTTTTTAGCTGCAAAAGATCTGCTTCTCTCCTAATGGGGCGCCTGATAATAGGGCCATGATTGTCTAAAAACTCTAATCCCAACCCGAGTGCATCAGGAATCGTTAAAATATCTGAAAAAATAATGGCTGCATCAAGCGCATATCGTTGAACAGGCTGCAAGGTTACTTCACAAGCTAATTCAGGTGTTTTGCACAAACGCATAAAGCTGCCAGCTCGCGCACGTGTTGCTTGATATTCCGGGAGATAACGACCTGCTTGGCGCATGATCCAAATCGGTGTGGCATCAATTGGTTTTCGCCAAATTGCTTTTAATAAACGATCGTTTTTGAGTTGGGACATTCGATTTTTTCCAAACTATCTTTTATAACGTGACTATTGTTTAAGCGTATAGAGGCAAGCTCAATTTTTTTGTTGATAACCACAAAAAACTCATCCCTTTCGGATTTTTGTTAAAGCGGACATCCCTGTCCGCTTTTTATCAACAAAAAAATTGAGCTTGCCTCTATACGCTTAAACAATAGTCACGTTTTTTAAGTTACTAAGCGATCAAGTTGTTCATTGACCTGTTTTTGAAAGAAGACAGGCCGAGCAATAGCAGAAAAAGCATCATAAGCACCAAAAGCATTAATGGATACCGTACCATAATTGAGTATGCGACCTAATAAGCTTTGATCCACATTGATCTGAGAAACAGTAGTTAATCTTGTTTCATTCATATGCCGATAAAAAAACCCTTCACGCATCATAACACGCTTATTCGTCACCACAAATTCGGAAGTGAAGTAATCCAAACCCGCATAAGCCCAAAATATAAAAGCTAACAACCATGGCGCCCATTGAACTTTAATTAAAATAGGATTGGTTTGCAGGAAGGTTGTTGCATACTGAGAGAAAATTGTCCAAACAACTGGCAGGAAGAAAATAATCAAGTGTTTCTTAGTACGGAACAAAATAATCTCATCTTTTAGTAAGTTCTTATCAATATAAGTCATCTTTAGCTCCATTTCGGTTATAATATCCAAACCTTGGTTTAGTATCAATTTAGAACTTATAATCTATATTCACCAGGTAAAAATATGATCACACTTTCAATCAATAAACAGTATGCTTTATTAAGCGCCTGTATGACATTAGGTATGCTGATTGGTTTTACTTTTTTTTATTCTTTATGGCAATGGCACAATGATTGGACGATAACACACACTAAATTATCCGGAGCGATTTCACAGATTTTCAAAGATAACACAACCAACATTACAAACGCCTTACCCAATACACATCTGTTTGGTCAGGCATTAGCAAGTGGTTCTGTACCCATTAGCAATTTACAACTACGTGTAACAGGCATTGTAATGATTGAGAATGGCGAAAACCATCCTGATTCTAAAGCATATATCTCAATGGCCGGACAAATAAGTAAAATTTATCAGCGAGGTGATAAGATAGGTTATGGAGTAAAAATTTATGATATTACTAAAGATGCTGTGATTTTAGAAAATGATAATCACATTGAAAAATTACCGCTACCGCGTGAGAAATTAACATTCAAAGCGAGAGAACCTTTATGAAGCAATTGTATCATGTGTTATTTTTATTTTTATTACCCATTCTAAGTGCATGCAACAGTTCGCTTGCTATCACATCAGAATTACAACAAGGTAAACGGTCTTTTGAAACCGGTTATTATAAAAGCGCCATGCACGATTTATTACCTCTCGCAACCAATGGGGTTGCTGAAGCACAATATGCCGTTGGTTATATGTATTATTATGGCTACGGCGTTGCTCAAGACACTGATGTTGGCTATTTTTGGATTAAACGCGCAACCGAACAACATTATGAGCCGGCCCAAAAAG
>MGXW01000118.1 GCA_001801495.1 Gammaproteobacteria bacterium RIFCSPHIGHO2_12_FULL_37_34 | reverse complement strand
CGTTTTTCTCTCTTCCCTCATTGGTAATGGAAAATTGTTTACCTATTTAGTGCAAATCTCTTCACTATCCGGATTTATTGCTTGGTTTGGTATTGCACTCAGTCATTATCAATTCAGAAAAAAATATTTAGCGCAACAGGGAGGAATGGCTATCCTTAAATATAAAGCTAAATTTTATCCTTATGCACAAGTCATATCCATGATCGTGCTCGTGTTTGTGATGGCTGCACAATGCATACCGCTAATCAAAAATGCGAACTATACCGTTCTTGATATGATTGTGATTTATTCTTCTGTGTGGTTATTTTTAATTTTTTATTTTGTGCATAAATGGTGTTTCAATAAATAACTTAACTAGCTAAAGTTTCGCCGTTTCACATCATGCACCCAGCCTAATTAGCACTACTATGCTCCTTCCTGCAGTGCGGTGAAAGTCGGACGCTGCGTTCTTAGGAGAGCGGCGGTTGGTAACAACCGTCGCTTATCCGACACGAATCTTTCTGGTACTCTTATTTTCCATACTGTTATGTGCTTTAGAATTTAGTCCATTTAATGAAACCGATTTTAGCATGGGATGATATTAAGATCGATAACAATGCTTATGGATCCTAAATGGTGCGAAGGTTACATTCGTAGTATGACAAACTTGGTTGATCTGCTGAGTTGGCAACTATAGATAATCATCTATTATCGATAGTTGCGTTAATCTCAATGTGTCGTACTATTTGTTTTTTGATGAGGAATTATCTTACACTTATTGTGCTTAGATACCTACAGATTGCAAATTTACATTTGATAGCTGTTATAATAAAATCGCGACGATATTTGATATAAGTCAAAAAGGTTAATCAGAATGAAGAAAATCGGGATTTTTCTATTGATTCTGTCAATCACAGGATCAGCTTTTGCAGGATTCAATGCCCTAACAAGGCATAGTCGTGCCAATTGTGTGAATAACGAATCAATAAGCTGGGATTGGACAACGTATAGGTATTTAGGCACAGTTACTCAGCATTATAGAAATGGTATTTGGATTCATGGTGTCACTACAGGTTGGCAAAATACATGGAGATCTGCGGCAGTGCATTGGGGTGAAGCTGTGCCAGGAAGTGGTTGGCGTGTTATTGGGTATCATTGGATAAATGAAGGTGGAAGAGAACGATTAATGGAAGTGACTGATGTAACAGATTGTAGTATATATGATGGTTGGTGGGATAAAAACAAATAACGTTATTCGGAGATATTCATGAAGTTGAATTATTTAATTTTATTATTAATTTTCCCATTCACCACCATGGCTCAATCTGTACCCATAACAAATAGTGTTGAAATTGTCTCGCCTGCCAAAATGTTTATGACGGATCCAATGAGAAAGCAAGACGCGCTTGATACTCAAGAATTGAAATCAAAAGGATATATTTCATCTGATACTACCAATGCACAGTATTTATTGAATATTAAAAACCTTGCACCATCTGAAATAAAGATGTACCAGAGTAGTAAAAACCCCTATGACACTCATTTAAAACAAAGCATTACGCAGATTCCTTTAGCATTTCTATATACTGGTATATCTGGCGTTACGCCTGAGCATATCATTGGTTTTGCGCCTACTGGAACATATATTAAAACTGGATGGACTGGCATTAAAGAAGTATTTGAGGATGATCAATTAGGTGTATGTTCTCTTAATATAGAAAATAGGCAATTAGTTAACATGCAAATTAGAATTAATTCAGAACGCCTTAGCTATGCTGTGAATTCTAAACCAACTACTACACAGGTGGAAGGGAATCCAAAATCAGGTTATCGATATAGTGTTTTTTGGACCAGTGGTAAATACGAATGCAATCTTGATTGTTCAAATAAGGACTTTGATTCGTCCTTGCTTAACAAAGTAATTGCGTACGCTGACAAGATTGATAAATCATTTTGATTAGTTGTAGTAAGAAAGAATTAAGTTTAGATGTATTAGTAAGGTAATTTTACCCTATTTTTAAATTCTCGTATTTCATAATCTTTCTCTTCATTGTTAATAACTTGAGGAGATATCACGATGCTAAGTCAAACAACGCTAGGTATTTTTAGTCAGTCTAAAACAGCACAATTAAAGCCGAAAATACAGATCCGGAAAGCAAATGAAAATGATATTAAAGATATCATAAACATTGTGAACGTGACTTTTCCAGCAACTTATAAAGATGCTAAAACAAAAAAACCCTGCTTTTCTCAATGTGATCTCGATAGGATTTGCCAAGATCTTGAAAAAGATTATAGAAATATTTTATTTAATAAACTTGATAATCATCATGCTATTTTTGTCGCTTGTGATCATGAGAAGTCTGTAGGTTTTGCTAAGATTACAAAAGATGATAAGGCCAGTTTTTTAGATAAGCTGTATGTTTTACCTAAATTTCAAGGACATAATTATGGTAATTTACTTCTATTGGCATGCATGAAAAAATCTCTATTTGAATTCGATTCAAATCAAATTAGACTTGAAGTTTGGGACGGTAATGCAGCAGGTATCCGATATTATGAAAAAAATCAATTTCATTCTACAACGATAACGCATGCTAAAATAACATCCGAAGGTGTTTTTAAAGGTATTGAAATGATATGTGAGGAAGCGCCCGCAGCATATGATAAATTATTAAATTATTTACATTTTAAAGATTCTGGAAATGTCATAACACCTGTAAATGAGAGGAAATGGTAGAAAATAAGGTTAAGCACGATATGATAGAAATTTAGTAATCAATTCATATCGTGTTGCTACCCTCATTTTGTTCATGCAATTTTCTAGATAATGTTCAACTGTTCGGTGTGATAATTTTAATTTTTCACCAATGGCTTTAGCCGTGTTGCCTTCGACAAGCAGATTTAAGCAATCAATTTCGCGTTTGGAAAAACGAATATTATCTTTATGATGGGAAGGTTTATTTAATAAACCAAACTCCATTAAATGTGATAGAGATTCAACCAAAGGATATTTATCTGGGGTGATTGATAAATCGAGTATGCCAACTAACTGATTAAAATCGTCATATAAAGGATATGATATTAATATACAACGTAATTTAAAGTCATCTCTTCGAATAAAATCATATTCTATCATTTGTATTTTATTCATATGGCTTGTGATCTTATGTTGATGAGCGATGAAATGAGCGGTTTTATGATTAGCAACATCAAATATTGTTTTATCAAGACAATCATTCAGTGAATTAAATCCGGAACGTGCAATTGCTCGTTCATTCATAATCTGCGCAGCACCATTTTTATTTATAACACATACATCAACAGGTAGTTGCAGCATATTTTTCATCGAGTGCGAGCCATCATAACGATTACAAGGATGGCTTAATTTTATTCCTCCATGAAAATTTTGTACGCTTAATTCCATACTTGTATCGAAGTGGTTGATTTTTTTGAGCATAATGACCATTATCATTCATGATTCTAGATATAATTGCATCATTTTATAGAATATGTATGGATTGTACAATGCTAATAAAGTCTAATAGTACAGCGAGGATACTTCTTCATTACTCCAAACGGTGAAACTTCAGTTAACCAGGGCCAATTGAACAAGATTGACATTTATACGTCAATGACGTATAGTTAGAATATATGAAATATTTTGAATGGGACGAAAATAAAAGAAAATTCAATCTTGAAAAACATGGGATTGATTTTATAGATGCTATTGCAATATTTGATGACCCAGATCGAATCGAATTTGAAAATAGCAGAAAGGGAGAAACAAGATTTCAAACAATTGGGATGGTGCATGATACCGCTCTTTTTTTGGTCTATACGTTAAGAGGCAAAAAAAAGAGAATGATCTCTGTTAGGAGGGCAAGCAAAAATGAGCGCAAAACATACGATGAAGCATAGAGTGCAAGGCAAAACCAACTGGGATAAAGTAAAATCTTTGACCGAAAAACAGATTATTTCAGCTGCAAAATCTGATCCTGATGCTAAGCCTTTAACGCGAACACAATTAAAAAAGTTTAAGCGAGTGCATCCGCCTAAGAAAATTGATGTGAAGGCTATTCGTGAGAAACTTCATGTTTCACAAAAAGAATTTGCTAGTTACTTTGGTGTCAGCATGAGAACTATCCAGGAATGGGAACAGCATCGACGTACCCCAACCACTATAGCCCGTAATTTTCTTAAAGTAATAGATAAAGCACCAAAAGCAGTATTAAGAGCTCTAGCCGCTTGAATAAACGGAAAGGGCTTAGCTGCTATTTGGTTAAAGTTCTCTCAAAAAAACTGATCGATGCCAGCTGTTTTTGCTATAGCTAATAGATTGCGTGGAAGATGAATAAAAGAAATTTCCTTTTTATTTTTTTTTGCATATTTGAACCATTCAATAATGAGTGCAAGTCCTGCGCTATTACTAGATCGCACTTCTGAAAAATCAAAAACGAGTTGTGGTGATCGCTGCAATTCGTTTACGCTTTTTTCATAAATTAAATTAACATTAAAAAAATCTAAATTGCCGGATATAAAAATTTTTCCTTGCTTAAAAATAATAGCCGCTTGTTTCCCATTGTGCTGATTAACTATCATTCAAGCGTCCTATTATTATGCCGTGCCATTTGCGCCAATAATTGATTCATAGAGCCTTGTGATAAAAGATCGGCAAATTGCGCGCGAAAACTATCGAGCATACTCACTCCTTCCAGTGACATGTCAAATAATTTCCAACCACTAGCAGTACGTACAAGACGATAAACAACATGGACAGGATGTCGATTACTACTAATGATTTCACTACTCACTTCTATCGTATGAGCATTATTATAATTGCCACGAATGGGGTAAAACTTGATCGTTTGATCTTCGTAAGAGGTCAGTGCGGAAGCATAGGTACGAATAATCGTTGTGGTAAATTCACGTTGAAATTGTTTGCGCTGCGCTGGGCTAGCACTATTCCAAACGGATGGGGGTAAAACACGTTTTGACATTTCACTTAAATCCGCATTGGGTACCACATAGCGATACGCAAGATTGTAAACAATAGTTGGTTTGGTTTTTAAGGTTGCTTTATTTGCTTTTAATCCTGCAATCATATTGTCAGCAATATTTTGCAATAAGATTTCCGGAGTGTTTTGCGCAAACACAAGTGAGGAAGTATAGGTAAGAATAAATAAAAATATAAAATATTTTATACAGAATTTCAATACATGCATGTGAACCTCCTCTAACTTTTTTTATCTGTCCTATCCTTTCCGCCAGTACGGTACAATAGTTGTCCGATTAATTTTTCTAATACCAATGCTGAATTGGTAAATTGGATGGAACTACCATTTTTAAGTACCGTTTTATTATACATAGGAGTAATCGCAATATAATTGTCACCAAGCAACCCGGCTGTCAAAATTCCCGCTGATGAATCATCAGGAATATCATTGTATTCGTTTGCAATACGCAAATTGACAACAGCCTTAAATGTAATGGGGTCTAAGGTAATATTGCTTACTTCGCCAATCTGTACACCTCCGATTTTTACTGGTGATCGTATTTTTAAACCACCCACATCGTCAAAAGCAGCGGATATAAAATAACTTTTAGGTGGAAATAAGCTTGTTAATCCACTTACTTTAAAAGCAAGTACGGTGAGTGCCATGATAGCAATAAACAGAAATAGGCCAACGATTATTTCAATCAATCGTTGAGATGGCATTACCATTCTCCTATCATCATAGCCGTTAAAATAAAATCTAATCCCAATACAGCAAGTGATGCATACACTACTTCCCGGGTGGTGGCACTAGCAATTCCTTGTGAAGTAGGTACAGAATAATATCCTTGTGCAACTGCAATCCAAATGACAGCCGCACCAAACACTAGGCTTTTAATCATGCCATTTACAATATCAGAATAAAAATCAACGGAAGCTTGCATGTTCGACCAGAAAATTCCAGCATCTAATCCTAACCATTGCACACCAACGAGATAAGCGCCATAAATAGCCATTACATTAAAAATAAGTGTGAGTAATGGCATGGAAATAAATCCACCCCATAAACGTGGTGCAATCACACGACGTAATGGATCAACAGCCATCATTTCCATACTCGATAATTGTTCGGTTGCTTTCATTAAACCTATTTCAGCAGTCACTGCTGTCCCCGCTCGTCCAGCAAATAAAATAGCAGCAACAACTGGACCTAATTCACGCACAACGCTCAATGCAACCAGCGGCCCTAATTGTTGAGAGGCGCCAAATTTAATTAAAGAATGATAACCCTGTAAAGCTAGCACCATACCAATGAATAAACTCGAAATGACAATAATAGGTAACGATAACACACCTTCAATATAAATTTGTTGTATAACAAGCGGCATACTTTTTTTAAAATGAGGATAACTAAATAGTGTGCTAGAAAGTAAGAGACCCGCTTTACCCAGTTGACGTAAACTTTCAATACTCCATCGACCAAGTAAAGCGATGGTATTCATCATAACGCTTCTCCTGCAAAAAGATCTTGTTCTAAAGGTTTTGCAGAATAATGAAACGGTACATCTCCATCTGGTAAGCCATGAATAAATTGTTGCAGTTGATTAGATGAGTGATGCATAATGGTAGCTGGTGTACCATGCCCAATCATTTTTTTATCAGCAATAACATAAACATAATCAGAAATGCTTAATGTTTCAGCAACATCATGCGAGACAATAATGCTCGTTAATCCAAGCGTATCATTTAACGTTCGAATCAATTTAATTAATACACCCATTGATATGGGATCTTGCCCAGTGAAAGGCTCATCATACATGATGAGTTCAGGATCCAAAGCAATCGCACGAGCTAATGCAACTCGCCTTGCCATGCCTCCTGATAATTCGCTAGGCATTAAATAAGCGGCTCCACGTAATCCCACTAGTTGTAATTTTAATAATACTAAGGTATGTATCATCGATTCCGATAATTTGGTATGTTCTCGTAATGGAAAAGCAACGTTTTCAAAAACAGTGAGATGGGTGAATAATCCTCCGTTTTGAAATAACATACCCATACGTTTACGCAAACGATAAAGATCTGCTCGGGATAACCGATGAATAGGATGGCCTGCCACCATAATAGTCCCTTGCGTAGGCGACAATTGCCCCCCGATCAAACGAAGTAGCGTAGTTTTACCTGTGCCACTAGGACCTAGAATAGAAACAATTTTTCCCCGCGGAATAACAATATTGATATCTTTGAAAATGTAACAACCATTCTCATATTGAAAAGATAGGTTACTGATTTCAACTTGATTTTCCTGCATCTTTTAAGTGTCGCAAATGGCAAAAAAAATAGCTATAGAGAGAAACCCTGGTATACTTGTTCCAGTTTAACAACACGAAAGGTTGAAGTATGGATGTTGAAAAAATATGCCAATTAGGACGAAAAGTTATCGAAATTGAAGCAAAAATGATCAACAATTTGCTTCATCGAATTGATCATCGTTTTGTTCAGGCCTGTCAATATCTACATCAATGCGAGGGACGTGTTGCAGTGATGGGAATAGGTAAATCAGGTCATGTGGCCAAAAAAATAGCAGCTACTTTTACGAGTACTGGAACGCCAGCATTTTATATTCACCCTAGTGAAGCAAAACACGGCGATATTGGTATGATCACCTCAAAAGATCTCCTATTAATGCTTTCAAATTCAGGTGAATCTGATGAAATTATTGCCATTCTTCCCTACATTAAACAAATGAATATTCCTTTCATTAGTTTAACTGGCAGACCACAATCCACCTTGGCAAAAGCTGCCACAATCAATCTTGATGTAAGCGTTGAAAAAGAAGCTTGTCCACTTGGTCTTGCCCCTACCGCCAGCACAACCGCTGCTCTTGTCATGGGGGATGCGTTAGCAATGGTCGTATTAGAAAAACGTGGTTTTACTGAAAAAGATTTTGCTCTTTCTCATCCAGGTGGTAGCTTGGGGCGTCGTCTATTACTTCGTGTGAACGACATTATGCATAGTGATGATGCAATCCCTAAAGTGCTTGATTCAGCAAATTTAAAAGAAGCGTTAGTTGAAATGACGCGAAAAAAATTGGGTATGACAACAATTATCAACGATGCTGGAGAATTAGTTGGCATATTTACCGATGGTGATGTGCGGCGTGCTTTTGATACAAATGCCGATATTCAACATACTTTAATTCAAACAGTGATGACAAAAAATCCTAAAACAATTTCTCATTCTATGCTCGTGGTAGATGCTTTAAAGATCATGGAGGCTCACAAAATCACATCACTTGTTATATTAAATCATCAACGTCAACCAAATGGCATCATTCATATTCACGACATTCTGCGTGCTGGAGTCGTTTAATGCTCCCTCTTCGTGAAAAAGCAAAAGCAATCCGTCTGCTCATTTTAGATGTAGATGGTGTATTAACAAGTGGTGAATTATATTATGGTCCTGATGGCGAACACTTAAAATGTTTTCATGTTCAGGATGGTTTAGGTATGCAACTTTTGCAAAAAAATGGCATACCTATTGCTGTTATTTCTTCCAAAGCATCTGGCATGGTTTCATACCGGTTAACATACCTCGGCATTCAACATGTTTATTTAGGGCAAGATAACAAACTATTGGCTTATTTAGAACTTAAAAAAAAATTACAGCTTGATGACGAAGAGATTGCGTATATGGGGGATGATTTACCAGATTTGCCTTTGCTTCGTCGCGCAGGATTATCTATTACTGTGCCACAAGCACCAGAAAGCATTCGAAAACGTGTGGATATGATTACCGTACGTGAAGCTGGAAAAGGAGCGGTGCGCGAAGTATGTGAATTTATTCTGACAGCAAAAGAATTATATCAACATGTGATAGAATCTTATGATTTATAAAAATACGATTATTAGTTCAATCACTCTCGGGATTGTTTTGCTTGCGGTTTGGATAACACTTGCTTATCAAGCTAAACCACGACTCCCTATAGAATTCACACCTCAACCAGATGCTGTGATGGAAAATGTCATTTCAACGATGCTGAATAAACAAGGAAAGCCAAAATTGAAAATTGTGACAAACAAATTAATTCATTACTCTGAACGTGATATTACTCAATTTACATCACCACTCATCACATTGTATCGTCAATCCCCAAAGCCTTGGTATATTAGCGCGAGATATGCAGAAGCAAGAGGTGGAATAGATCAAGTGGATTTTTCTGGCCATGTAGTGATTCGGCATGTGATTACTTTAAACAACCCTGCGACCATTATCAAAACCACAACGTTAACAGTTTATCCCAATAAGCAAACCGCAGAAACAAATGATCCTATTACGCTTGCTCAACCTAATACATTGATTAAAGCGGTGGGTATGTTTGCAGATATGAATAGTGGTGATATTAGATTACTCTCTCAAGCAAGAGGTGAATATGTTCCAAGTTCTTAAAAAAATATTTTTTTCTATCCTGCTTGGTTTTTCTCTTCATGCCTATGCTTTAAAAATAGATCGGCAAACAGTTGTGCATATTGTTGCAGATTCAAGCATTTATAATTATAAATCAGGAGTCAATTTGTTTGAGGGGCATGTCAAAATAGATCAGGGAACCACTCATATTACTGCCGACAAAGTGGTCACTAAAGATAATCAATCTCATAAAATAAAAGAAGCAATCGCCTATGGCACCAAACAACTTGCCCATTATTGGACCTTACCTAAGTTAAATGAACCGGAAATTCATGCTCAGGCAAAAATTATTAAGTTTTATCCCATTGAAACAAATATCGTACTTGAAAAAAATGTTATTCTAACCCAGGGCGAAAACAGTTTTCATGGCGAGTTAATTCATTATAATAAAAATAATCAAACCATTATTGTGCCTGCGGCAAAAAATAGCCGAGCAGTTTTAATTTATAACCCAAATAAATAGAGATGATCATTGTTATGCCAAAAATTTTATATGTCAAACATCTCAGTAAGCGATACAAATCGCGTGATGTTGTAAAAGATGTTTCGCTGCAAGTTAAAAGCGGTGAGATTGTTGGTTTGCTTGGACCAAATGGCGCCGGTAAAACAACCTCTTTTTATATGATCGTGGGGCTGATTCCTTGTGATGGCGGCAATATACATTTAGATCATCAAGAATTGACTAAGCTTGCGGTACATGAACGCGCCCACATTGGAATTAGTTATTTACCACAAGAAGCTTCTATTTTTCGTAAATTAACTGTCGCACAAAACATCTTAGCTATTTTAGAATTGCAGCGTGATTTGACTCGATCTGAGCGCAAAATGAAGTTAGAACAATTACTAGAAGAATTTCGCATCACCCATTTGCGAGATACACTCGGTATTTATTTGTCAGGTGGTGAACGGCGTCGCGCTGAAATTGCAAGAACATTGGCTTCTAATCCTAAATTTGTTTTATTGGATGAACCTTTTGCAGGTATTGATCCTATCTCGGTATTAGATGTTAAACGCATTATTCATCATTTACGTTCACGAGGTATCGGCATATTGATTACAGACCACAATGTACGCGACACACTCAATATTTGTGAGCGAGCATACATTGTTAATCAGGGCAACATTATTTGTGAAGGCAGCCCAAAAGAAATTTTAGCTAATCACGAAGTTCGTGCGGTTTATTTAGGTGAAGACTTTAATTTATGATCAGACAAGCTATTACCATTCAGAACAAACTTGGTTTACATACACGAGCGGCAGCAAAATTAGTAGATGTTGCTAAAAAATATGAAAGTCGTGTGGAATTGATTTATCGCGATCGCGTGGTGGATTGCAAAAGCATTATGGGTGTGATTACGCTCGGTGCGCAAAAGGATAACATATTGGAAGTCATTATCAATGGCCCAGATGAGGCACAAGTGCTCATCGCGATTGAGCAATTAATCAACAACAAGTTTGGTGAGGAATAGTTGATTCTTTAATATACAAGGTTGCGATTCTGATTTATATAACTGCGCCAAAAGCAAAAATTAAGGATAACGAAATGGCGAGCAAAAAAAGATTGACAATTAACGTACAAGGAACGGCTATCAATATTATTTCCAACCGTGAAGAAGATTTCATTTGCCTTACTGATATGGCCAAAAAATTCGGTGGTGACGATCTTATATACAATTGGATGCGTAATCGTAATACTTTAGAATTTTTAGGAATATGGGAACAGATGCACAATCCCAATTTTAAAGGTATCGAATTCGATACCTTTAAAAAAGAAGCAGGATTGAACAGTTTTCATCTTACGCCAAAAAAATGGATTAATGCAACACAGGCTATTGGTATCCAATCTCGAGCGGGTAG
>MGXW01000117.1 GCA_001801495.1 Gammaproteobacteria bacterium RIFCSPHIGHO2_12_FULL_37_34 | reverse complement strand
ACTGGTGTTTCACATAGAACAACGGTTTTTTTAACCCTTTCTTATTAAAATACCTTCTTGTTGTGACATTTATGGGATGGCTTTTATTTTAATTAAAGTATATATTTTTCATATAGATACGTTAAACTTCGGTGACCGAAGTAGGCTCTCTTAATAATCGTTGGATGATACTCGCTCGAATAAGATTGCTTTTTACCCCTTCCAAAGTTGGAAATTGTTGGCGAACATATACAATCGCCTTTTCGATGCGCAACATTAAATCTTCCGGGATGCGAATACTCACCATTTCATTTAATTGATTCATGTTTTCGGCAATATCAACTAAAGTAGGATAATCCGTTAATTTTAAAAATGACTCAATTGATTCAATAATCCATCTACTTTTACCACGCATGCCATAACCATCATCTATAATTCTTTTTTGTAAACGCCGATGCAGATTTTTCTGCAACTTAATGGATGTCATAATTTTAGTCTGCATATATTAAACCACCACTTCCAATTCCAATAGTTCAATTAATTTACGAAATGCCCGAGTAACCTGCCGTAGATCCTTCCAATTTGTCTGTGAAAATATATTCGTAGAAGGATGATCAAGCTGCATGTGCGTTAATACACAATCAATGATTGTTTTAATAACAACGATATTATCCGTTGCACCCATATTAATTTTTGTTGTGTTCCGCCCACGAGATGAAGTGTGTAATGTTACTTTGACTTTTTTCAGCATTTTTTGCTGGTTAATCATGCTACGCAATTCTTTAATCGTCGACCCATTCATGCATGCGATAATAGCTTGCTTGCGCACCTCCGGCGACTCAATGCCTGCAATTAAAGCAGCTTTGTCTAAATTACGAATATTGCCATTTTGAATCTGAAATTGCACATCTTCCGGTGCATTTAGAACAGCTAAATAATAACTAGCTTGAGAAAGAGATAAACCTATTATCTCTTTAAGTAAACTCGCGTTGACTTCAACAGGTCCTTTTTGATTTTGATATTCACGAATAATTTCCCTAACATTCCCTAATCGTTCATCTAAAGTCAGATCTTCACGAGCGGTGTTTTCTGTCCATTGAATGAGTTTTAATTCGAATCCTTTTGGTTTTTCATTAAAAATCCTAGCATCAATTTCTTGTTTACCAGCAAGGATAGCTGCTAAACAACGGCGTTCTCCGGCCACCACTCGATATAATTCCCCACGTTTATATACCACCACTGGATTAATCACACCATTTGATTGAATAGTATGAGCCAATTCTTTTAAGCGCTCTAATTCCTCTTGTTTATATTGATGTTTTGGATCATCAGGTCGTATACCCTGTTTGACATCTATTAAATCGATAGCTAATTTTCGTGGATTATCAGGATCCAACTCAATACGAGAAAGAGGTAAAACAACATTACGAAACAGTCCTGAATGATGTTCAACCACATGGATCGTTTCACTTAAACCCCGTGTTAATGCTTCTGAAATTCCAAATCGCTTTTTTTTACTCATGCAAATATCCTCTCTGAAAGATGACTACATACTTCCTCTGCTTCTGCTTTTGCAACATGTTGTTCAGGAAAATCAAAAATAGAACGTGGATTGGAATCAGCTGCATCCACTTCAGCAAACACAATTCGTTGAGAAAATTTTACTGGCAAAACATACTTACCAATAGCTGGGCTATCTTGCAAGCTTTTTAATATATCTTTATGTAAGCGCGTTTGCTTAAACATATTGGGCAAGATACCAATTAATTGTAATGGACGAGATTTTTCACGCGTCAGTGACTCTTGCATCCAAAGTTGCAACATACCATAAATGCCTTGTACAGGCTGTTCTTCCATGACCGATGGAATAATAATATGGGTAGCAGCTTTGATAACACTAATTGTTAATGGACCTTTCGATGGCGCAGTGTCAATTACAATTGCATCATAAGCTGCTTGTACATCGGAAGAATTTAAAAAGAATGCGAGTTGTTTATGTACTTTATCAACCACTTCAGAACGACGTACAGATTCTGCAGTTAAGAGTTTTTCTGCGTGACCTGGTGCAATATCTAAACATTCAACATAAGTTGGGTAAGGAATAACTCCTTGACCGTAAAATATTTCAGCAATACTGCTTCTTCCGTCCCAATTTTGATCTTCTTCATCATTTGGATTGTAGTCTGGATGGATAGGTGGCATTAATCCTTCTGGCGCTGCTGGATCAATTTCCATATGTAAATATTGATGTGAAAAATTACACTGTGGATCGAAATCGATGCACAGTGTTCGTAATTTTTTTTTCTTACTTAAAAACTCTGCCATTAATTTACTGCATGTGGTTTTACCTACACCACCTTTATTATTTACAAAAGCAATAATTTTCATAAAGACTCCTGTCATGAGCTTAATGGCACATTGTATTACAATATTGTCTACTATATCATTAGTTATGTTTTACTATAAACAAGAAAATACAAACACGTGTTTTGCTTTGTTGTGTTTTTGTTTATATTTAGTTTAGTTTTTGTTTAGGACGACGTAACATTTTGATATAGAAAGTTTTTATCACGAAAAATGTGACGTTTATGGTAAATCGTGTGACGTTTATGGGACAACATGTGACATTCATGGGATAGGATGTGACGCTTATGGGACAACATGTGACGCTTGTGGGACAAGAAAAAAAAGAACCATGTTTTGAACAAATAGAAACACCAATCTCTGCGCGAAAAGAATTAAAAAAACATGCAGCAACTATTCATTGTTCGAATTCTCTTAGTTTATTACAACGGAAAATTAGTAATGCATTGTTATATCATGCTTATTCTGAACTCATGTTGAAAAGTGAACATGAGATTACTGTTAAACAACTGTGTCGTTTAATTGGCTATCAAGGTAATAATCATGCTGCTATTAAAGAAGCATTAAAGGAATTAATTTCAACAATCATTGAATGGAATGTAATTAATGAAGAAACAGGTTTAGAAAATTGGACAGCAAGTTCAATTATTGCAAGTGTTAGTTTAGAAGGTCCATTGTGTTACTACGCTTATTCCCCACGTATGAAACAATTACTTCATTCTCCTTCTATGTTTGGCAAGATTGATTTAGTGATTCAATCGCGTTTTCGTTCAAGTTATGGCCTTGCACTTTATGAAAATTGTACCCGCTATCGTGGATTACCACACACAAGATGGTTGGAGATGGCTTTGTTCAAAAAGTTAATGGGTGTGCCAGAAGGAAAATATGATATTTTTAGAGATTTTAAAAGGCGCGTACTTGATAAATCAGTGGATGAAGTCAATACCTATTCTGATCTTATCATTACCTCTGAATTTATTCGCGAAGGTCGCAAAGTGGTTAGGGTAAGGTTTAAAATAAAAGAGCGTGCCAAAAAAGAACGTTTAGGTAATAGGAAAGCTGTATCGATTTTAGTTTCCCCCTTGGCAGAGAAATTACAGCACACTTTTCAATTATCGATTGATCAGGTCAACCAATTATTGAAAGAATACGATCATCATTATGTCGCAAAGAAGATGACGATGATTGAAGCCTCTAAACCATTTAAAGAAGGTAAAATTCAAAGTTTGGCTGCTTATTTATTAAGTGCGATTAAACATAATTATCAATCTTCTTCTCATCCACAGGGGAGTCCTCCTTCCGATCATCAACAGGAAGTTGACTGGGCTACACTCACTCGTAAAATCGAACATATCCGTAAACAGTACCAGGCTTATCGTGAGCAAACCATTTATGATGCAATAGAAGCGCTTTTGCCAGATAGTCGTGATGCATTCATGGAAAATTTTCAACGATATGCCAAACCTGCTATTCATACGATTTTGCAACTGCAACGTAATAAGTATACAGAAGAGAATGTGTTAGAGTCGCCTCATATTCAAGCATTATTACGCCAATATGCTTTGCGAGAATTGGATTTGTTTTCGCTACTTTCATTAGAAGAATTTGTTTCTCAACAAAACCAAGAGCAGACGGATGCTTGGCAAAAATTAAAATCTTTTGATCCTGATCATTCACTGTTGCGTTTTGTTGAGTAAAGAGTTATATAATGAATATGCTCATGTATTGAGCATGTCTTTAACCTACAGGAGAAACATCATGGCAGCCAAAAAGAAAAAAGGCGGCAAAAAGAAGAAGTAGTTTTGAAGCAGGGGAAGGTGTACACCTTCCCTTATGCTTTTTTAGGTAGGAGAATTTGTTTTTTGACTATTATCTATATCCGCATTCGTTTGCTGTTTTTCGCCTTCCATTCGTTTTTCTTTTGCTTTTTCTTTAAATTCATTAAATGAGATATTTGTTAATGGTTGAAACGTATAGCCATAAAACCATTCACCAAACTTTCTTTGTAATTCTAGTGGCGCAGCGTGATTAGCTGTATCAACACATTTAAATGATTCTATTTGGGTAGGGGTAGGGACTTTAAAGCCTGGGAGCAATTTAAATTGTACAGCTTCGTTACAGGATACAATGTCACCTAATAAAGCCAGCGTATGAGTGGTTTTAAATAATTCTTCATTTGCTTCTGTTACCCCTTTACCTTGGCGTTCGTTGATACAGTATTTAATATATTTGATTTGCTCATTTTTGGAGTTTAGCAGTTTTTCAATTTCCTCATACCACTCTTTATTTTCTTCAAGTTCACACATGATGATGCCTGTTACGCCATGCAATGTTTCGGATAATACAGATGGCTCATCTTGTTTAGTTTTTAATTGTTGTGCTTCATCTGCTTTTATTCTTAGTTTAAATATCAATTTGAACCAATCAATGAAAGCATTAGCGGTTCTAATTTCGGCTTTTATTTCATCGATAATCTTATCTAATTGTTGTACAACTGGTGGCATGCCTGTAAAAATGGAAGTAACCAATTCTTTTTTTGTTTTAAAATATTCGATTGTAGAATTTCTATCAGGGGCACGATATTGAGGATGCAAGTCAAGGTAAGCGGTAAGAATGTCGGGATCTGGTAATCGTGTTTGCATAAGTAACTTCCTGTTTTTAAGAATCTCCGGTCAATTAATAGTAAATGACCTTGCTTAAGGTTTTCTTAAGATTTATCTTTCATGCTATGTAGAGTTTTCGATACAATCTATTATTCCATCCATAGGAGAGGTGACAAATGGCATTTCTACATTTCGCTTTTGGCGAAACCATTGATATGTTACGGGAATCAGTTCATGAATTTGCTGAACGTGAAATTGCCCCGTATGCGGCGAAAATAGATCATGATAATCAATTTCCATTAGAGCTGTGGCCTAAGCTAGGACAATTAGGTTTATTAGGGGTTACTGTGGAAGAAGAATTTGGTGGCTCACAATTAGGTTACCTTGCCCATGTGATTGCGATGGAAGAAATTAGTCGTGCTTCCGCCTCGGTTGGATTGAGCTATGGCGCGCATTCTAATCTTTGTGTGAATCAAATTCGATTAAATGGTACGTCTAATCAAAAAAAACAATATCTTCCAAAATTATGTAGTGGCCAAGCAATTGGTGCATTAGCTATGAGTGAAACGCATGCTGGTTCCGATGTCATGAGTATGCAATTAAAAGCAGAGAAAAAAGGTGATCATTATATTTTAAATGGTACTAAAATGTGGATTACTAATGGTCCTGATGCTGATGTATTAGTGGTGTATGCTAAAGCTAATAAACATGAAGCTCAGACTATTACAGCATTTATTATTGAAAAAACGTTTAAAGGATTTAGTACGGCGCAAAAGTTGGATAAATTAGGCATGCGTGGATCAAATACATGCGAATTAATTTTTGATAACTGTGTGGTTCCTGAAAATAATGTGCTGGGGGATGTCAATAAAGGAGCGGAAGTATTGATGAGTGGGTTAAACTATGAACGTGTCATTCTAGCGGCTGGCCCAATCGGAATTATGCGCGCCTGTTTTGATGTGGTATTACCTTATGTACACGAACGCAAGCAATTTGGCAAAGCCATTGGAGAATTTGAATTAATGCAGGCTAAATTAGCTAATATGTACACCACTTTGATGTCATCCCAATCTTATTTATATGCAGTTGCTAAAGCTTGCGATCGTGGTGATGTGACGCGTAAAGATGCAGCTTCTGCTATCTTATATACTTCAGAAAATGCAACTAAAGTAGCTGGGGATGCCATTCAATGTTTAGGAGGAAATGGTTATATAAATGATTTTCCTACAGGGAGATTATGGCGCGATGCTAAACTTTATGAAATTGGTGCGGGAACATCTGAAATTCGCCGGATGTTAATTGGGCGGGAATTATTTGAGGGGAAATGATGGAATACTTGAGGAACCTACATGAGTTTTCATTCACAAGTTGTTAAAGACGATAAAACTTTTCAACACAATGTAAGTGCCATGCACGCTATGGCAGTTGATTTGAAAAAATTATTGATGAAAATCCAGGAAGGTGGTGGAGAAAAAGCGCGCGAACGTCATAAAGAGCATGGAAAATTATTACCACGTGATCGTATTGAATTGTTATTGGATCCGGGCTCTGATTTCCTCGAGTTATCTGCGCTTGCTGGATATCAGTTATACGATGATATTATTCCAGCAGGAGGCATGATTACTGGCATTGGCCATATTATGGGTGTGGCTTGTATGATTGTGGCAAATGATGCAACTGTTAAAGGAGGCACTTATTATCCCATCACTGTTAAAAAACATTTACGTGCGCAAAAAATTGCAGAGCAAAATCGTTTACCTTGCATTTATTTAGTAGATTCTGGCGGTGCCTATTTACCGAAGCAAGATGAAGTATTTCCAGATGAAAACCATTTTGGCAGAATTTTTTATAATCAAGCTATGTTGTCAGCTAAAGGCATTCCGCAAATTGCGGTGGTCATGGGTTCTTGCACAGCTGGTGGCGCCTATATTCCAGCTATGGCGGATGAATCGATCATGGTGCGTGAACAAGCCACCATCTTTCTTGCGGGGCCGCCATTAGTTAAAGCTGCAACGGGAGAAATAGTGACGGCAGAAGCTTTAGGTGGTGCGGAGGTGCATTGTCGTACGTCCGGTGTGGCAGATTATTTTGCTCAAGATGATGAACATGCGCTAGCAATGACGCGGCGCATTGTTTCGCATCTTAATTATCAACAAGCAAGCTCAATACATGCGTTTAAAGAACCTACATATGATCTTGCAGAACTGTATGGCATTATTCCAGCTGATCCCAGATACCCTTTTGATGTGCGTGAAATTATTATTCGTATAGTAGATGAGTCCCTATTTGATGAATTTAAAGCGTTGTATGGAAAAACAATAGTATGTGGATTTGCGCATATCTTTGGTATACCGGTTGGTATCATTGCTAATAATGGAATTTTGTTTTCTGAATCAGCATTAAAAGCCACGCATTTTATTGAACTATGTACACAGCGCGGTGTCCCGTTGTTATTTTTACAAAATATTACTGGTTTTATGGTAGGTAGTAAATTTGAAGCGGAAGGCATAGCAAAACATGGTGCAAAATTAGTAACGGCTGTTGCTTGCGCACAAGTTCCTAAAATTACAGTGATTATTGGCGGGAGTTACGGTGCTGGCAATTATGCAATGTGTGGACGGGCTTATGAACCGCGTTTTCTATGGATGTGGCCAAATGCGCGGATTGCAGTGATGGGTGGAGAGCAAGCAGCAAGCGTACTTGCTCAAGTCACGCGTGATAAAAAACAACGTCATGGAGAAAGTTGGTCGGACGAAGACGAGAAAGCAATCAAAGCGCCTTTACTTATGCAATACAATCATCAATCATCAGCTTATTATTCCAGCGCCCGCTTGTGGGATGATGGGGTTATTGATCCTATCGATACACGCAAAATAGTGGGTATGAGTTTATCTATTGCTTTAAATGCGCCGATTTTACCGACAAAATTTGGTTTATTTAGGATGTAAGCATGCCATTTGTTAAGATGATAGCTAATGATGGAATTTATACGATTACTTTAAATCGTCCTGAAAAACGTAATGCATTGAATCAGGAGATGGTAAAAGCATTATTGCACGCTTTGCAGAAAGTCGCGCAGGATGATTATTCACGTGTATTGATTATTCAAGGGCATGGGGAGGCTTTTTGCGCTGGTGCAGATATTGCTTGGATGCAAACGGTGATAGCTCGCTCCTATGATGAAAATTACGATGATGCGCAATTGTTAGCTGATTTTCTTTATCAACTTTATACTTTTCCAAGGCCAACAATAGTATTGGCACACGGGATAGTACTAGGTGGTGGATTAGGTTTGCTTGCTGCTGCCGATATTGCTATTGCTGCGGAGAGCACTAGTTTTGGTTTTTCGGAAGTGCGTCTTGGATTAACGCCTTCCTGCATTAGTCCTTATGTGTTAGCAGCCATAGGCGAGCGTGCCGCACGTTATTATTTTTTAACAGGGGAACGCTTTAATACATCAGAAGCTTATCGGATGGGTCTTATTCATCGTGTTGTTGAAGCACATGCATTAGCCGATATGGGATTAGGATTAGCAAAAGAATTGCTAGTCAATAGTCCTCAAGCAATGCATGCTGTTAAACAGCTTGTACAATTTGTTATGCGGGAAAAAATAAATGAAGCGTTGATACAAAAAACAGCCGAACATCTTGCAGCTATTCGAAGTTCACCTGAAGCGCAGGAAGGATTGCGAGCGTTTTTGGAAAAGCGAAAAGCGAGATGGTGAGTGTATGAATAGAAGATGTTTCAAGCTATGCTACTTCCTATGTGAACGAGGGACGTTGCGGCCATGGATGGTTTAAAGCACCGAGTACAGGGATGTACGTTCCCGAGTCACATAGGAAGTAGCATAGCTTGAAACATCTTCTATTAAGTAGCCTATTATGGGGCTAACCATGCCATTTCCAAAACACGCCAAACTTGTTGAAGTGAGTCCACGCGATGGTTTGCAAAATGAAACTAAACCTATTTCTACCTCGATAAAAATTGATTTTATCAATCGTTTAAGTGAAACCGGTTTATCTGTTATAGAAGCAACTAGCTTTGTTTCGCCAAAATGGATTCCACAACTAGCAGATGGCTGTGAGGTTTTGCAAGGTATCAGTAAAAAAGCAGGTGTGAGTTATCCGGTGTTGGTACCTAATGTTCAAGGTTTTGAGAATGCTTTAGCAGCAGGCGCAAAAGCCATTGCTGTTTTCACAACACCCTCTGAACAGTTTTCACAAAAAAATATGCATTGTTCTGTTTCTGAAAGCATACAGCATATTCGCGATATCATTCACTTGGCCAAGCAACAACATTTACCGGTTCGCGGTTATTTATCTTGTGTATTAGGGTGCCCTTACGAAGGTGATATGCCACCACATAAGGTGGCAGAACTTGCGGATCAACTTTATAAAATGGGGTGTGATGAAATTTCTCTAGGTGATACCATTGGCATCGGTACGCCATTGAAAACTAAGAAATTATTAGATGTGATTTTGCAATATGTACCTGCATCACAATTGGCTGTGCATTTTCATGATACGTATGGCCAAGCGCTTGTCAATATTTATGTTGCTTTAGAAAATGGGATTAGTGTGATTGATAGTTCCGTTGCTGGATTGGGTGGTTGTCCTTATGCAAAAGGTGCAACCGGCAATGTAGCAACAGAAGATGTATTGTATTTATTAAACGGGATGGACATTGAAACCGGAGTAGATTTAAAAAAATTGATTTCAGCTGGACGATTTATATCCGAGCAAATGGGTCGAGAACCACGATCAAAAGTGAATAGAGCAATAGGGTTATTATAAAAAAATTTGGTTAAGGTTGGTGGCTGGTATTTTTTAATACACTATGTTTTTGTCCATAGGCTAAATAAATCACCAAACCAACGAGCATCCAAAGACCAAAGCGTAACCAGGTAATTGGGGATAAATTAAACATCAAGTATAGACAAAAACCAACACCCATAAGCGGTAGAAATGGATTAAAAGGTAATTTAAAAGGACGCTCCATATCAGGATGAGTAATGCGTAAGACAATGACACCGACACAAACAAAAACAAAAGCAGCCAATGTACCAATATTTACTAATTCAGCAGCATATTGAATAGGTACAAAACCAGAAACAAGAGCCATGATTATACCCGTTAACACAGCAATTCGAATAGGTGTGTGTGTTCTAGAATTAATTTTACCAAGTGCAATAGGTAACAAGCCATCTCGCGCAATGGCAAGAGAAATGCGTGTTAAACCATAAGACATGACTAAGATAACAGTTGTTAACCCTGCAATTGCACCGGCTGCAATGAATCCAGCAGCTGTGCGATGACCAAGTTGTAATAAAGCATCTGCCACAGGAGAATCGACATTTAATTTTGTATAAGAAACAATACTAGTGAGTAAGGCTGATACAATAATATAGATGATTGTGCAGCTTAGCAATGAACCGATAATTCCAATTGGAATATTGCGTTGTGGGTTGATTGTCTCCTCAACAGCAGTTGAGAGGGCATCAAAACCAATATAGGCAAAAAAAACAAGAGCAGCACCTTGCATCACACCATTCCATCCGAATGGCAAGAAGTTACTCCAATTGCGAATATTGATGTGATGCACGGCAACCACAATAAACATTGCAATGGTAATTAATTTAATAAAAACGACAGCCGTATTAAATCGTGCGCTTTGTTTGATGCCAATGCATAGGATAGTTGAAATCGCGATGATGATTAACATGGCTAATAAATTAATAATGCCACCATCAAAAGGATTTTTTGTGATTATCTCAGGTATATAAATATGCATAGCATGTAACAAATTATTTACGTAACCTGCCCAACCAATTGCAACAGTTGAAACACTCATTGCATATTCTAGTAACAAATCCCAACCAATTAGCCACGCAATGATTTCACCAAAACCAGTGTAAGCATAAGTGTAAGCACTCCCTGTGCCACCAATAGAAGATGCAAGTTCAGTGTAAGCAAGTGCAGCAAATAAAGCAGCCATACCCGCAATGATATAAGAAATAACAATGGCTGGACCACCTTTTGTAGCAGCAGCAATGCCTGTGATAACAAATACACCTGCACCAATGATTGCACCAATACCAAACATGGTTAAATCAAACGCATTTAAAGTACGGTGAAGAGAGGATGTTTCGGCATGAGATTGAATCGGTTTTTTTCTTAGCCAGTTGGAAAACATGGGGCCCAAGCCCTCGTTTTGATAAGTGATCATTTTATACCATTTCTGAGAAAAAGTAGAAGTCAACTATTGAACAGTCACGAGTAAGCCATCCATATTTTTTGAATAACAGTGTTTTCATTAGCTTACGATTTTATACCTATAAAATATCATCTTGAAATCCTTAAAAAAGCCAAAAAATGTACTACATTTATATA
>MGXW01000116.1:15001-16372 GCA_001801495.1 Gammaproteobacteria bacterium RIFCSPHIGHO2_12_FULL_37_34 | reverse complement strand
ATGAAGAAGATAAACCTATCAATATCCAAGCGCTCTCCAAACAAGAATCTGTAGCACAGGTTACAATCATACCACCTGCTGACCACGAAGGTTAAACCTGTTGCTTATACCCCCTACCCCCCCTAACACGGCCCAGTAAAATCCTATTTTTATAGCCCATTTTGCCTATAAGAAATAACCTTTCCGCCGCATAAAATGCCATATATAAACGACTTGTGAAAGTCGTTTATATATGGCATTAAAAGTAAGAACCTATTTGTCAGCAATGGAAGAAATATTTCTATTACGTAAAATCCAATACCATCCACTTGGCATTGGAAAAGAAACTTGGTTATTAATGGATGCTGGTTTGGCTGCTTATCTCATGGGAACAATCTTAGGTGAAGGAGTAATGCTGAGTTTAATACGCCATTTTATTTGGAATGAGATTAATACTCAAATTGCTTACCTGATCGGCCCAACGGATAAAGCTATATTCCCTTCTAAGAAGGATGGAATTGGAATATTGCCTTGGACAGCATGGAGCTAAATTGGCAAATTGACGATACGTGAATTTGCAATACATAAGCTTGATGATGGTGAAAAATTAAACGTTTTTTTTAAAATGATGTGACATGGTTGGCTGATTACTTTGTTCTTCCTTCTTATTAATGTATTTTAAACCATCCTGGATACCCTCCTGCAAAGCAGGAATATCTTGATGTCCATAAGGATGAGTAGATAATGTAGACTTATAACCCTTCTTAACAAGTTTTTGATGAAAAATTTTGTTAGAATCAAGACGAGATTCATCTTTCATATCGTGTTCCTTTAAAGCAAATTCATTTGGTTTATCATCCTCCAACTGACCTATTCGTATGTAGATGGGTAATTTTTTAAGTTGGTCATTTGGATTTTCTGGAAGGCCAGGATCTAAATTTTGATTAAGCGCTGGAGATAATAAAATAATTCCACCAAGCTGATCCGGATGTTCTTTTGCGATTTGAATCACTGGATATGCAGCCAAGCTGTGAGCAGCGAGAATGATATGATTCGGGCGAACATCTTCGCAATAGGTAGGTATGATTTCATTTACAAGCATTTCGGCAAAATCATTCCTTCTGAAATAAAATTCATAAACTCTATCTGGAATATTACGTTTCTCATCATCTCTGTATTTATAAGGATTGTAATTAAACGTACCATATGTATAGTCTGATTCAGTTTTCTTAGAATCAACAAAGACAACCATGGTATTTTCCAAAGTCTGACTTAAATAAGGGGTAAGAGATTCACACAAATCTTTCCCATCTAACATAAAAACAACTTTGCCAGTTTTTGGATCAAAATCTTTTGATTTATAAATAAAAATATCGCGATCTTTCAGTGACG
>MGXW01000116.1:0-14986 GCA_001801495.1 Gammaproteobacteria bacterium RIFCSPHIGHO2_12_FULL_37_34 | reverse complement strand
TTATTTTTTTAAAAATCGCAGAAGTTGAGTTTTCGAGAAAAGCTTGATTCGATATTTTAATCAAACTATCAGACAATAACCCTTGCCAACAATTATAATTATGCCCGCTGATGTGGATGCTAAAAGAAATTTCAATACCATCAATTTCTTTTTTTCCATTCTCATCCGCCATGTATTTTCTAACAAATTCTTTAACACTCTCCAGCATGGTAGGAGAGAATCCTTTTTCTCCATTACGCATTGCGTTTGTTTCAAGCTCACCTACAGTGATCTCAAAATGTATCATTCCGTTTTTCTCAGAAAATTCTTTGACTGCTAAATTAAAATTTGGCTTGGCATGGGATAGTTCATCAACAAGATAAAGTCTCCATATTGCAGGTGATTGCGCAATAACGTGACCAAATATATTAGGATTTTTAAGGCCAGTATACAAAGCTGCTAAACCTCCAATACTAAATCCTCCTATGATTCTAAATTGAGGGTCGTCTATAATCGATACTCGGTGTTTTTGCAACTCTTGCTGAATGATATCTATCAATTCTTTTCCAACAAATTCTGTAAATTCTGGATTACAATCATATTCTTTAAATCGCTCGCTTTGTTCACCATCTTCTGGTTGACCAGGCGTGTGTGGTTTTGCTTCTTCAAGCAAAATAGTAATAGTGGGTTTTATCTTATTAGCTTTCATCATGTTATCCATAATAGCAGGAATCGACATAACGGTTTGCTGTCGATGCCCATCTAGCAATAATAACAAAGGATAAGCGGTATTATTGTTTTCTTTATAGCCTTCTGGAAGATGTATCCAAACTTTTTTTCCAGAAAATTTGCTTTCAGCTGGCAAAGAAATCTCAATCCATCGTTTATCTCGTTCTATTTTTAATAATTGTAATTCTGCTAGTTCAATTGATGTGGTTGGAAAATTTTCTTTATTAGCAATAATGTTGTTCTTTTTCTTATCCAATCTTTCTTCCCAATCTTCTATTGATTTAATTTTATTTTCTATTGATATAATTTCTTTTTCAATTGATTTTATTTTTTCTATATCCGCAGATTCAAATCTGATTTTTGAAAAACGTAATTTTTCAGCTGTAAGTTCTTTTTTTTCTTTATTGAGTATTTTTTTTTCATTTTCAATCCTCGCGAGCTGTTTAGCTATTAAAATTGGCTTCAAGTACATGAGTTCTTCTTGTTCGGTTACGGTTAATTTTTTTTGATCAGGAATAAAGGGTTGTTCAGGTTTATCTGGCATTTCGAGTATTCTAATTTTTTCATCATAATGATCGAAATCATAATCGATTACATACCCTGTGCGCAGGTCGTTTGGCAATGGCTTATCGCTAGTAAGATAGTAAAGATTAGTTCCTTCAATGTTTTTTAATTTAAAAGACTTAACATAATTATTAAGTTCACATGATAAAGATATAGGGTTAGATTTAGAATTACCTCTCCACAAAAAAGTGACATAGCCATCCTGATGAATAATATGACCGCCTTGTTCATCAACCGTTATTGGAAACTTCTGACGAGCATATTCCAAAAATTCATCTACCAGCTTATTTTTATCCGCATAAGCTTGTTCAATTTCATTTATTCGCTGGGTAATGGTAAGCTCAGCTCTCTTATTTTGCATATTATTATACCTAATTCAGATACACTATTATTATAACCTAAACCCGTTTGCACTTAGAACCCCTTACTGTGATTTAAAGGACATTAAATGCCGAATATTCAAAACATGTATCAACTTATTTTAGAGATGAATAAATTAAAGCTTGTTTTCCGAAATACAACAACAAACCCTGATAGAAAAGAAAGTACAGCTGAACATTCATGGTCTGCCAGTATGATTACAATCATTCTCATGAACGAACTTAAAAAAGAATTTTCCGAAATTAATGAATTAAAAACCGTTAAACTGACACTCATCCATGATGTTGTAGAAATCTATGCTGGCGATGTCATGGCTTTTGATACTGAAGCACGAAAAAATAAAGAAAAAATTGAAGCAGAAGCACTTAAAAAACTGATGATAGTGTATCCTGAATTTGGGCAACAACTACATGATTTATGGCGTGAATTCGAGGAAAAGAAAAGTGTTGAATCAAAAATTGCGAAAGCTGCTGATGCAATTTGCCCGATCTTCCAACGTCTTCAATCGAAGCAATCATATATTCCATTTAATCTTACAATTGCTAATTTAGAAAAAACAAAATATCCACATTTTATATTTAGTAAAACTTTTACTACATTATATCAAAAGTTAAAAACTGATTTGTTAGAAGAAAAACTTATAAATAATGATGATGATTAAATACAAATGGCGTTGTTGTATCAATCATTTTCCAACGGCATCTTATACTAGCTGCGATAAAAATGTTTTCATCGGTACAATGATTGGTTTTTTGTATGAAAAACAATTCTTATCTACATACGGCAAATCAAAAGCAAGCTGAAAAGCGTAAGGCGCTTGAATTTGTGATTGAAAGCGATACAAATTATCATTCATAGAATGCTTGGCGATTGTTGTTTTTCCAATTTCCCGAGGGCTTGATAAAAAAGTCATTTGCTCATAATGAACAATATGATGAGCTATAACCGATTCATAGAATCGCTTCATATTGACTATTCCGATGCTCATATCGAAATAGTCTGCTTACTAGGGTGTGATTACTTTTTTTATAAACTCAACTATACCCTTTTTTTCATCCGCCGAATCATACGTAAACCAAGTGAGTTGTGGCCACGAACGCAGCCATGTTAATTGCCGTTTAGCTACTTGTCGAGTCGCAGCAACTGCTTTCTCATGCATCGTTTCGTAAGAATAATCACCAGCAAGATAAGACCGTACTTGTCGATACCCCACCGAACGCATGGAAGGTAACTCGATAGATAAATCACCGCGCGCATATAATTGTTTCACTTCATCTATTAATCCCAATGCTAACATGTGTTGAAAACGCTCAGCTATTCTTGTGTGTAATACTGAGCGATCACGCGGTGAAATAGCAACGTAATGCATAGTATAATGTGATAATGAATTAGTTTCTTTTTGCAAAAGAGTAAGCGGCTGACCAGTTAGCTCGTATACTTCTAATGCGCGTTGAATACGTTGCTTATCACTCGGGTGAATACGTGCTGCCGCATGAGGATCTACTGTTTCAAGGTAAGCATATAATGCTTCCCATCCTTCTTGTTTCGCTCGGGTCGCTAAAGTTAATCGTATCGTTTGATTTGCAACAGGTAATGGTGCTAAACCTTGTTGCAACACTCGAAAATAGAGCATCGTACCACCAACCAATAATGGAATTTTTCCCTTACAAATCACCTCCTCTATTTCACGCAAAGCATCGGTACAAAATTGCCCGGCAGAATAAGCTTGTGCTGGATCTAAAATATTAATTAAACGATGTGGAACAATGCGTAATACATCTGGTGTAGGTTTAGCAGTGCCAATATCCATTTCACGATAAACCATTGCAGAATCGACACTAATAATTTCACATGGAAAATGCTGCGCTATTTCGATTGCTAATGGTGTTTTACCCGATGCAGTAGGGCCCATCAAACAAATCACTGGTTTCATGGCATCATCGACCACGCAAAAATAGTTTATCTAAATCCGTTAAAGATAATTGGCGTACCGTTGGACGACCGTGATTACATTGACCACTGTGCTTGGTGTATTCTATTTCCCGTAATAATGCATTCATTTCTGGTAGAGTTAAGCGGCGTTTTGCGCGTATAGCGTGATGACAAGCCAATGTTCCGAGCAAATGAAAAATATGTTCTTCTACACGTGCGCTTTCACCATGTTCAACTAAATCTGCAAGGATATCTCTAATCAATTGTTCAATGGGACCATCTGCTAACCATTGTGGTACTTCACGAATGACAATATGTTCTTTACTCATTCGCGCAACGCAAAAACCCAATGTTTGAAAAAATGATTGTTCTGATTCGACTAAATCAGCTTCGCGTTCACTCAATACGATAGTAATAGGAATAAGTAAAAGTTGAGTTGGAATAGTTTGTTGAACGTAAGCCGCTTTCATTTTTTCATAAACAATACGTTCATGAGCTGCATGCATATCTACCAATACCAATCCTTCCGTATTTTCAGCAAGAATATAAATGCCATGTAATTGACCAAGTGCATCGCCCAAAGGTGGATGATTCAATTCGTTTTGTATAGGCGTCATATCTTCGCAAAGCGAACGATAAAGAGTAAGTTGTTCGTGTGTTTCTACTATTGGTTTTTCTTTTTTTACTTCGCCATCATGAACCACGTGCTGTAGAGATAGTATAGCTGTTTTTGCCTCTATTTTAGAAGCAGAAGAGGTTGGCTTCATGCTACTCAATGCATCTTGTACACTACGCAAAATAAAATCATGCACGACCCTTCCTTCACGAAAACGCACTTCATGTTTAGTAGGGTGCACATTCACATCAACTTGTGATGGTAACAATTCCAGAAAAAGAATATAAGCTGGATGACGCTCACGATATAACACATCGTGATAAGCTGTTTTAAGTGCATGGGCAACTAATTTATCACGTACGATGCGACCATTAACATAAAAATATTGTAAATCAGCTTGACTACGAGAAAATGTAGGTGAAGCTAACCACCCCGTTAAATGCATGCCTGCTCCTTCCGATTCTATGTGAACCGCATGTTCAACAAAAGCCTCCCCACATAAAGCATGTAATCGATTGCTTGCTTGAGATATAGTCGCTGGAAAATATTGCCTCACATAATGTTGATTATGTTTTATAGTAAAACCAACAGAAAAAGATGCTAATGCTAATCGTTTAACCAATTCATCAAGATGATCGAATTCTGTTTTTTCAGAGCGTAAAAATTTGCGCCTAGCAGGTGTATTAAAAAATAAATCGCGTACTTCAATAGTGGTGCCAGCTGGATGGGCTGCCGGTTGCAAAGCTAAAATATGTTCCGCTTCTGCATTAATTTGCCAAGCAGATTGTGTGGCAAACGCAGAAATTAAAGTAACTCGAGACACGGAACTAATACTAGCTAATGCTTCTCCACGAAACCCTAGTGTCATCACTTGAGAAAGATCATCAAGATGAGTAATTTTACTGGTTGCATGTCGACTCAATGCAAGTGTTAAATCTTCTTGATGAATCCCTTTACCGTTATCACGTACTCGAATTAAACGTATGCCACCTTGTTCAATATCAATATCAATTTGAGTAGCACCTGCATCTAAACTATTTTCGATCAATTCTTTGACAACCGAAGCTGGACGACCAACGACTTCACCAGCTGCAATTTGATTAGCTAATAAAGGAGATAATTTTTGGATACGCTCAGTCATGGGGATTTCGCTTCATTGAGGAGATAGTATATACCCATTGCACTTCAAGATGCGACGTTCTAACGCTCAGCAGCATATTTATGCAATAATCTTTTTCCTTGATATTTCGAATGATTTTAAAGTAGACTGCGAAAAATAATTTTATTAGAGTGTATGTCATATGTCGCAAGAACTCATTGATGCTATCTTTCAAAAGAATACAAAAAAGATCGAAGAATTACTTGCAAAAGAAGAAACAGATGTTAACTTTATTGGAACTATTTCAAATCCATCTACTTATTATAATCCTGGAAAAATAGCTTGCACAGCGCTTTCTGCCGCCGTACAAACGAATAATGAATCCCTTGTCAAAAAATTACTCTCACGCGGCGCCAAGATAGAGCCCCGAGGTTTACCCATCCCAGAAAAAACCATTTATACTTCTCGGTTAGCAAATGCTTTAATCGCTTACATGGAAAATGAAAATCCTGAAAATTGTAATACAACTATTTTTCGTTTGCTGTTAAATAAAGCAGAAGATATAAATCCTGCGTACGGAAACAAGCATATAGCTTCTAAATGGCCTATCAGACTGATGACTGCTATGCATCATGAGAATACCGGAATGGATAGACAAATGAGTAAGACACAAAAAGAAAGAGAGAATCAAATACAAGAGGATATGTTTCATTGCGAGCTGTTAATGTTATATGAAGCAATATGGCGTCATGCCATAAGCACATTGGATGATTATTTTCTATACACTTGTCAGCAATATTCCAAACCAGCATCTCGCTTACTTAACGCAGATTCAATGCATTTATACTTAAGTAATCAACCATCCATCTGCAGTATAAATCATTATCTGCAAGGAAATGCACTTACCTCCATTACATATGAGATTACTACAAAACAAGTAGAGTGTATTCAAGAAGCATTAAATCATGTGAGAACATTGGTCAATAAAATATATGAATATAAGAAAACGAATGCCAAAAATAAGAAAGCTACTGAAGAAGAGGGTAATAAAGTTAAAAATAAAATAGAAAAAGAAATAAATAAAATAATGAATCAAGTTTTAACTGGATTATATGATCTCCCTGAATCATTAAGAGAAAGCATAGCATCTGATGAACACAGTTTAGAGGATGCGATCAATGAACTATTTGAGTTGCTTAAACTAAAGCCTTCTCAAAACACCATTTTAAATGTAACCCATTTTAGAAGTTTACTAAATAATAGCTTTGATTTAGAGCTCTTTCATCGATTATTTGCATACATGGCGGTTAATAAAAATTCAGATGCCATGATATTGCTTGGTGTTATTTTATTTAAGAGTAATGAATTAATTGAAGCAAATCGAGGAAATCTAAAAGTATTATTTGGAGAAGAACAACAGCTATTATTGACACGTGAACAACGAGAGCGTGCGATTTTATGGTTAGCCGATTTATTAGAGTTACAATCAAATCTGCATGACACAAAAAAACGTGATGTAGCTCAATCGTATCAGAACGCTCGTCAATATATAGAAGAATATAGGAATAAACAAGAGGAGACTCTATCAGAAAACAACCAGGATGTTTTAAATAAAAACCTTCCTTCTCATATCGCAGAAGCTGATCCTAATATCGTGGAAGATGAGGGTCCAATAAACAAAAATAGAGAAACAACAGAGCAGTTGCTCAAAATGAACAATAAACAATGGGCGCTCTCAGAAAGCCATCAGAATTTTTTTAATAAAAACTACGATCCTAATATGATAGATGATCAGGACCCAACCAAAAAAAGAAATAAAAATGGAGAAACCACAGAGCAGCTGCTTAAGATAAATTAACCTAAGTATTCCTTCACTATTTTTTCGCCCAGCAAAGAATGCGCTTTCAGGCTAACGTCTCTTCCTGTATCGTGCATTGCTATTTCAATAATTAAATCAGCCGGAGGTAACAATGGTAATCCTTTTTCTGGCCACTCGATTAAACAAATGGCATGAACAGTAAAATATTCTTCTATACCAATATCCAGTAATTCTTTAACATGATTTAAACGATAAAAATCAAAATGGAATATTTTTCGTTCAGCAATTTCATAAGGCTCAACTAATGTATAGGTAGGACTTTTTACTTTACCATCAAAACCCAATCCTCGTAAAAAACCACGCACAAACGTTGTTTTTCCCGCACCCAGAGGACCTTGTAAAAAAATAATGATCTTAGAATAATCATGCGCAGCACTCGCAATTTGAGTAGCAAAAGCAAGCATCTCTTGCTCATTAATCAATTTCATTGACTAATCTACGTAAATACGGCAGCAAATGAGTAGCTAACATGCCGCGCTCCCCTTGTTTAGCTGCTAAATCACCCGCCATTGCATGCAAGTACACACCTAATTTTGCTGCATCACCAAGAGGAATGTTTTGAGCAAGTAACCCTCCTATCACACCGCTTAAAATATCTCCCATACCTGCTGTTGCCATACCAGGATTACCTTTATCACATACTGCTGGTAGCAAATCAGGCGTAGCAATCAAACTGCCTGCGCCTTTTAATACACACACCCCGCCAAAACGTTTTTGAATGGTTTGCACAGCAAGTAAGCGGTTTTGTTGAATGTCTCGTGTTTCTTGATTTAATAATCGTGCTGCTTCACCAGGATGAGGTGTCAGAATCCAATTTTCTCTTGATTGATGAAGAGGAGCTAATATATTTAAACCATCTGCATCAACAACAAGTGGAAGTTGAGAGCGACACACTGATTCCCATAAGCTTTTTGCCCAATTGGATTGACCCAAACCAGGCCCTAAGATAACTACATCAGCACGCATGAGCAGTGGCTCAAGCTGAGTAGGATCATCAATACCTTGACACATGATCTCTGGGCAGCTTACATTCAATACCGTTGCAAGTTCTAAACGGGTAGCAACTGTTACCAATCCACAACCCACTCGTAATGCGGCTTCCGCCGCCATGCGCGCTGCACCTGAAAAGCCCACATCCCCACCAACTACTAATACATGTCCAGATAACCCTTTATGCCAATCACGTGGTCGCGGTTTTAAATAATGTTGATACGATTTAATTTGAATTTTTTCTGCTATAGGTTGCACTTGTGAAAACAAGTCTTGTGGTAATTGCAAATCATCACAAACAATTTCACCTGCATAAGCAACGCCGGCACCAGTTAATAATCCCATTTTTAACCCAATAAAAGTGACAGTTGCAATAGCTTGTACTGCTCTTCCTAATACTTGCCCTGTATCTGCACAAATACCTGATGGGATATCAATTGCAACGATTGGAAGCGCTGTGACATGCATCTTTTCTATCATTGCAATCATATCAACACGCAAAGGCTGAGTGATCCCTATACCACATAATGCATCAACAATAAGATCGGATGGTTGCAAATCTGTCGCCGGAGTAAACAGATGAATAGAGACGCCGATTTTTTTACATTTGTCTAACGCATATTTTGCTTCTATCGGTAAATGATTGTGAGAACCAACTTGCCAAACGGTTACGTTTAATCCATGTTCGTGTAAGAGTCTAGCTAGCACATAACCATCCCCACCATTATTGCCACCCCCACAACATACAGCAATTTTTTTAACACGAGGAAAGCGGTGTAATAAAAAGTCGTACACAGCCCTTCCTGCACGTTCCATTAAATCGTGAGATGAAATATGAAATTGCTCACATGCTAGATGTTCACACTTGCGAATGCGTTCAATACTATAAATAGGATCATTCTGTAAAGTCATCTTAAATATGTCCTTGTAATTTTTTTTTGTTATATTTTATGCTGAGTATAGAAAAAATAAATAAAATGCTACCAATAATGCTTAATGACCACGGAACTGAAATAGATAGCCATGGCGCAACTAGCATTTTGATTCCAACAAAAATGAGTACTAAAGCAATGCCATGTTTGAGCATATGTAAACGATATGCCATACCTGCTAATAAAAAATAGAGTGCGCGCAATCCTAAAATAGCAAAAATATTGGAAGTCCACACGATAAAAGGATCCGTCGTGATAGCAAAAATGGCGGGGATACTGTCAAAAGCAAAAATAAGATCGCTTAATTCAATAAAAATCAAACCCAAAAATAAAGGTGTAGCATACCATAATTTATTTTTTAATATAAAAAACGATTGGCCCTGAATATCAGTAGTAACGCGAATAAACCGCTTGATTAATTTTATGATCCAAGTATCAGCCAAATCTTTTTCACGTTCTTCAACAAAAAACATTTTTATACCCGTGAAAAACAAAAATATGCCCATGAGATATAAAATCCAATGAAATTGGGAAATGAGCCACACACCAAATAAAATTAATAATAACCTTAATACAATCGCACTCCATACTCCTATAACAAAAATACGTTGTTGATAAATGGTTGGGATATGAAATTGATGAAACACCATATAGAAAGCAAAAAGATTATCTACCGATAAAGATTTCTCAATTAGATAACCAGCAAAAAATTCTAAAGATTTTTGATTTGCAATAGAAAGTGTAGCCGTAAAATAGAGATCAAGCCAAAGTATAGCATTGAAAATAAGTGCGCAAATAATCCATGCCAACGTCCAACACAAAGAAGCTTTAACAGATTCATGGGGTCCAATGTGTTTTTTCCCCAAAACAAAAGTATCAATGCAAAGTGCAACGACTAAAAAAATGGAAAACCCAACCCACATCCATATATTGGCGATATTATGCATAGAGCAACTATTGCACTCATTCTTGCTGACTATTAACTAAATCATGCCTTGAAGCCCAAAGACTATCATCAGTGTAGCAAATAAAACTAATGCTGCCAGCAAAAATTTCCCACCAGGAATCTCATAACCTTCTTGTGATAAGGTGCCACGATAATAACGCCCACTCCAAACCATCAGCGGTGGCATCAATACCATTAAAATAAAACAGCTGATGCCTGCATAATTCAAACCGCGAATAAAAACATTCGGATAAAAAAGAACGATCAAAACAGGCGGTAGAAATGTCCCTCCATAAACAACTACACTACCCAATCCTTGTTTGGTGATGCGTAATCCATCCGCCAAAAAATCCGATAAGCTAAGCGATACACTTAAAAAAGAAGTGGCCATACAAATAGAAGTAAAAAATTGTGCGAGAGATGAAATTGTTTTGCTATTTAAAATAGAAGACAAAGTCGAAACTAAAGCACTATTGGTATTAGCAAATGTTAGCATTTGCACTAATCCGGGATTACCATTTAATGGAATCACGCCCATAATCACCATATTCCAAGCGATATAACAAATGAGAGGAATAAATGTTCCAATCAGAATGGCTTTACGTAAAGATTTTACATCCTCGCCAAAATAAGTACGCAAGCTCGGAATAATCAGTAAACTACCAAAAGCAACAGCAGCAACCGTAATACTAGAAGATGAAGTAATATATTTTAATTGCCCGCCCATCAGCTTATCGGGCGAAACAAAAGGAAATATTAAAAGAACTAATAAAAATAATGCTCCTAATTTTCCAACCATTAATCCACGATTGACATAATCCACTGACCGCATACCAAAATATACAACTAAACCAAACATGAAAGTAAACAAAATAGAAGCAACCGCTGAGGAAGCATGAATGCCGCGTATGGAAAGTAAATATTGAAATAAATCGCCTCCCCCTGAAATGTAAGCGCAAATGATAGAATAAAGCAGCAAGAGATAAACCACCCATGCAACAGCTTGGCCAATTCGCCCTAAGGTGGCACCTGCCATAGAAATAATATTGGTGTTTGTAGGGAGCGATAAATTAACTTCAAGAAATAAAAAAGAGCAAATAGTCATGACCATCCAAGCACTCGTGAGTAGAATAGTTGAACCCCAAAAACCGAGTTGTGCTGTAGATGTTGGTAAAGCTAACATGCCAGCCCCGATAGTGGTGCCAATTACTAATAAGATTCCACCCAATAGCTTAGAATTCATTCATACAGCTCCTATCAATTTAGGTCAAAATTTAATCATACCGTGCGATTCTTAAAACAATCTTAAACTCGAGTTATACATAACCACAAAAAACGCATCCTTTTCGGATTTTTTGTGGTTATCAATAAAAAAATCCATAGCTTGCTCTTGGCTTAAACACTAATTTAGATACCAACTTATTGAAATATATAATAAAACTGACGTGCTTCCACAAAAGATTGAAAAAAATTGAGCGGCTTAAACCACTATTTTCATTGCCTCGTTTCAATATTTTATGTTTACAACATTTTAGATAGAATTAATCATAGTATAAAAGCTAAATGGATTTGTCAAAAAAGATTATTCACTAACAAAAAGATTATTCACATCCTATCTTGCTGAAAAACACGCTTTTGTATCCAAAGGAAACGGTTTACCTTTTCCATGCTATTTAATAATAAAAGGCTCAGTACACGACAAAATTTATTTTAACACGGTAATCCTCCGCTTTTTCTAGCTAAAATATATCCATGATGCTACGCGCCAACATAACAAGAGAAAATAAAATTAATATAATAAGAAGCGACCGACCACCCCACAATTTATATCCTTCTTTTGCTAAATGCCGACGATAACGACCATTCCACGCCATCCATGCGGGTAACAGAATTAATAAGACAATAGAATAAACCCCAGCATATTGCAGAGCCTGAATAAAAATACCTGGAAAAAACAAGGTGATGACTAATGGAGGAAGAAGAACGATCAAGTGAATAAAAATACTATTCATACCCACTTTTTCGAGTTGTAACCCATCCGATAAAAAGTCAGCTAAACACAATGCCACACCAAGAAAAGAAGTTAATACACAAATAGAAGTAAATATTTTTACAAAAAAATTAATGGAGTCATAGGATACTATTGCACGTAATACATTCACCAATTCGCTAGTTGAATTGGTTGATTGTAAAATACTCATCCAACTGTTACTACCTGTTAACGGGATGACACCCATCATCACCATGTCCCAAAAAATATAACAAATAAGCGGAATAAAACTACCTACAAAAATAGCAATTTTAAGTTTTTTAACATCACCAGCAAAATAAATACGCAAACTAGGTACAATAGCAGCATAACCAAATGCTGTGATCGTGACCGTCACAGCAGTAACCGATGTGATGTTGGTTATATGTCCCGCCATTAACTTGGCGGAATTTACTAATGGCAACAACAAAAAAATTAATAATAAATAAGCGCCTAATTTAACAACCATCAAACCGCGATTAACATAATCCACTACGCGAATACCTAAATAAACAATCAAACCAAACATACATGTAAAAACAACTGCCGCTATTCCTGTTTTTATATTTATACCAGCGATAACTAATAAGTTATGAAATAAATCACTGCCGCCTGCAATATAAGCGCAAAGTAAAGAGTACAATAAAAGTAAATAAGATAACCATGCCAAAATTTGACCTATTGGACCAATAGTTGCTTTTGCCATTGAAATAAGATGACTATTTTGTGGCAACCAAAGATTAACCTCTAAAATCAGTAACGCGCCTGCTGTCATAACCATCCAAATGCCAAATAGCAACAATACGGATCCCACAAAACCAAGTTGTGCTGTGGCAATAGGCAAAGCAAGCATACCTGCCCCAATCGTTGTTCCCACAATAAGCAAAATGCAACCGATTAATTTGAAATCCACGATTAGCCTCTCTTATAATAAATTTGGGTATAGCAAGCTATAAAACACAAATATGCAGCAACTGACTATGGTCGCTGGCAACAAGCTCATACTCTCAAGCATCAGTCAAAGATGAAGCAATTCGCGTCGATAATATCTCAACTCTTCAATCGAATCGCGAATATCATCGAGTGCACGATGACGAGATTCTTTTTGAACACCTTGATACACATCCGGAGCCCAACGCAAAGCTAATTCCTTAAGTGTACTCACATCAATCATGCGATAGTGAAAATATTTTTCTAATAAGGGCATATAGCGATATAAAAAACGCCTGTCTTGCCAAATGCTATTGCCACACATAGGCGATTTACCTTCAAGTACATATTCACGTAAAAACTTTAATGTTTCAGCTTCGGCGTGCTGTTCATTACATTCACTTGCTTTAACACGCTCTAGCAAACCTGAATTCGTATGATGCTCCACATTCCAATCATCCATTTGTGTCAATAAATGATTGGGTTGATGAATAACAAACGAGGGGCCTTCTGCTAATTCGTTTAAATGAGAATCTGTTACAATAGTTGCAATTTCAATAATGCGATCTTTTTCCGGTTGGAGTCCGGTCATTTCTAAATCTATCCAAATAAGATGATTTCCATTTGTTGACATAGTAAAGTAATTCCAAATATTCACGTTATTTTATCATCTATACCCATCGTGTTCAATTTTAGGTATGAGGAATGAGTATGGAATATATCGAGACTGCTATTGCTCTTATTATCGCTTACTTAGTTGGCTCATTATCGAGTGCAATTATTGTCTGTAAACTATTGAGATTGCCGGATCCGCGCACACAAGGCTCAAACAATCCTGGCGCTACTAATGTACTACGTATCGGTGGTAAAAAAGCTGCGCTTATTACTTTATTTGGAGATGTCATGAAAGGTACCATTCCTGTACTCTTGGCAACCTGGTATGAATTATCTGCAATAAGCATAGCATTCGTTGCTTGCGCTGCATTCATGGGCCATTTGTTCCCCATTTTTTTTCGTTTTCAAGGTGGAAAAGGTGTCGCAACTGCTTTAGGTTGCCTGCTCGCACTCTCTTCACTAGCTGGATTAGCTTGGATGGGAACATGGTTCATCGTTGCAATTATTTTTCGTTATGCCTCACTATCATCTCTTGTTGCATCAGTACTTGCACCTCTCTATATCTGGTTTTTTTCTGGTGAAATAATGTATACAATCGCAGTTTCTTTTATGAGCATCCTGTTGATTTATCGACATCATCGTAATATTGCTAATCTTCTTCTAGGAAAAGAAAATAAAATTGGTGCTAAAAATAAGTAGCAGTTGTAAAAAATTTTGTTACTATACCCACAACACTGATACAACCTAATAACAAAGGAATAAAATCATGCCAAAACAAGAAACAAACCTACCTGTCGCTCGTTTCACGAATGATCCAAATGGTGGCCGTATATTTGTATGGTATTATAATGCTTGTGGTAAATCAGTTGAGCTTGAACAAAAAACAGGCGAACTGAATGATGACGATAACTATGTCAAGCAAGGTTACTATTTGGGCATTCAATCATCTCGCCTAGAAGCCATTCACCTTGAATTAAAAACGCTCATTCAAAAGGAAGATATTGGAGGTTTAAAAAATTTACTCCAAACAAATTTTATTTATCCAGAAAAAATTTTTTCTTTGTCGCAACATATCCATTATAACAATAAAAAAACAAATAATATAAAACATGAAGTTCATTATACGAGACCTAATATTGAAGCTCTTTTTTTTGATAATAATGCCTATTTTCTAAGCATCATTAATTTACTTTTAGAAATGAATAAAGAATCATTATTCCAAGCATTTAGCGATAGTTTACAAAATACAGATCTACCAGCAGAGAAATTGTTTGCTTGGGATGAGGCTGTAAAATCTCAGCTGTTAAACCGCATTGAGAATCTTAGCGCCTACGGACAGAAACTTAAACTTGAAGGGGGAAAATC
>MGXW01000115.1 GCA_001801495.1 Gammaproteobacteria bacterium RIFCSPHIGHO2_12_FULL_37_34 | reverse complement strand
TGTTCAACACGAATAAATTCCTGTAACTCATCAAAATAGGGCATAGCCGGCGCACAACCATGTCGAGTAACTACGATCGCGCCACTTGCATTAGCAAAAGTAGTAGCCACTTCCCATGTTTCGCCTTGTAATAATCCTCTTAACAAACCCGCCATAAATGCATCTCCCGCACCTAATATATTTAGAACGTTGACTGGAAAAGATTGCGATAACAATGGTTTTTCTTGCGAATGTAGAAAAACCTGGCAACCTTTTTCACCCATTTTCACAACAATTGGCGCCGTTGTAAGATGACGAATAGCAGAAATTGCATCATGATAATGTTGCTTGCCACCTGCAATACAAACTTCTTCTTCTGTTCCAACAATAATATCGACTTGCGATAATAAGCTTTGATAAGCCATACTGACACGTCGGCTCTTTTTATAGCGCGTTTCGCCATCACCAGGTGATGTTAAACCCCACAAAACTGGTCGATAATCTAAATCAAATACCACCGCTGTACCAAATTGTTTTGCGGTGTGTACAACATGTTGCGTTGTTTGCCACATCTCTGGCGTAGATAATCCAACCCCCGTCATCACAATTGATTTTGCTTGACGAATATACTCTGGTTGAACATGCTCCATCTTCAGTTGCATATCCGCACAATCTTTGCGATAAAACATCAAAGGAAACCGATGCGGTGGGTCAATGCCAAGTAACACTAACCCTGTCAAATGCGATTCGGTTTCAAATAATAATTCCGTATTCACCTGTTCATCATCTAATGTTTTCTTTAAAAATTTTCCCATTTCATCTTGGCCTACACAAGAAAACAGGGCCACTTTTAGTCCTAAACGAGCGCAACCAACAGCAATATTGCCCGCGCAACCGCCTAAATATTTTCTGAAGGTTTGTACATCTGATAGAGGAACATGAAGTTGTTCCGCATAAAGATCAACAGCTACTCGCCCCATACAAATAACATCGATTGTGCGTGTCGTATCAAATATAAATTCAATATTTTTATTCATACTGTTGTTCATGAGAAATGTGAGATTGATTTTCCTGCCAAACTGCAACAGGCTGATGAGCAACCAATGACTGTTGCGCAGCACAAGCCACACGTAAAGCTTGTAACCCATCATAACCATTGACTGGGCTTGGTTGTGCGTGTGCCCAAGCTTGATAAAACGCTTGTAGCTCTGCTATGTAAGAAGCCTGATACCGTTGTAAAAAGAAATACGGCGGAATAGCAGCGCGTTTATCCTGTTCATTCCAACATTCAACCGTATGCTGACTTTGATTATGAGCTAATAACATACCTTTTGAACCAAATACCTCCGCGCGTTGATCATAACCATATACTGCTTGCCGACTATTATCAATGACTCCTAAGGCACCATTTGCAAAACATAATTGTATGATCGCTGTATCGACATCATGATACTCAGCAAAATCAGGGCGAATTAAATTTGCACCTGCTGCATATACTTCAACTATTTCTGATCCACATAAAAATCTTGCCATATCAAAATCATGGATAGTCATATCCATAAATATGCCACCTGATGTTTTAATATATTCCTTTGAAGGGCAAGCAGGATCGCGCGAGGTAATGCGAATGAGTTGTGGTCGGCCAATCTCGCCTTCTTGAACACGTGTACAAATGTTGGCAAAATTCGGATCGAAACGGCGATTAAATCCAATTTGTAATAAACTATTCTGCGATTGGATAACCTGTAAACAAGAATGAATTTCTGCTTCTGATAAGCCAATCGGTTTTTCACAAAAAATAGCTTTTTTAGCGCGGCTTGCTGCAATAATTTGCTGCACATGCAAGGTGGAAGGCGAAGCAATTAAAACAGCATCAATGTTGGGGTGATGAATAATCTCCTCCACATCTGAAGTAAATAAGGCAATATTTAATGATTGCGCCCAATTTAAATCGATATAAGGGTCCGCAATACCGATTAACTGAAACGAAGGTAAATGACGACAAATATTTTCAGCGTGAATTTTACCAATGCGTCCGGCACCAATGATGCCAATTCGACAAACGTTCATTCCTGCTCCTTCAGATAACCAGCGCTTCCTGGAAGAATGGCGGGTGCATCCACCACTCCTAATTCTCTTAATTTTTTTCCTTTTTTTAAATTGTCTTCAATTTGTTCAAGCGACACGCCGGCTGTTTCCGGTACATAATAATAAACAAATAGAAAAGCAAACAAACAAACGATACTAAATAGTAAAAACGTTTTAACCTCACCAACGTGATGAAACAATTGTAAGAACGATATTGATAATAAAAAATTTGCTCCCCATTGAACAACCGTTGCTATGCTCATAGCAAAACCGCGAATGTTTAATGGATAAATTTCAGAAATAATGACCCAAAAAAGGGAGCCTAAACTAATGCAATAGCCCATTATATAAGTTGCCATGAAAAAAAATATAATCCACTTTTTATCAAACCATTGTTGTTGAAAATAACAAGCAACCATCAGTAAACTGAGCGAGGCAATCAGTGTGCCGCTTAATAATAAAAATCGTCTTCCCCATTTATCTACCAATAAAAAAGTAACCCATGTGAATCCAAAATTAACCATGCTCATGATGAAAGTGGCTAAAATAGCATTTTTAATTGGAAAAATACCAGCCGAGGTAAAAATAACAGGGCCATAGTACATAATTGTATTAATACCAGAAAACGGTTGAAAAATTCCTAAACCCAACCCCACTATTAAAACAAAAACGAATGGTGGTAAAAACAACGTTGAAATAGGAAAACGCGTTTGTGATTGTTGAATATTTTTTTGTATTTCATTTAATTCAGATTGAATATCTTGATTTGCGTCTCGAATGTTGCTTAATACTTGACGAGCTTGTTCTATACCATATTTCATCATGACCCATCGTGGCGAATTTGGAATAAGCATGATGCCAATCAATAAACCACTTGCCGGAATAGTCCCTATCCAAAAAAGTAAACGCCAACTTTCTGGATGAAGATCATGAAGAAAATAGCCAATTAAAAATGAAAAAGCTTGACCAAATGTAATAGCTAAGCCATTTATCAACACCATGCTACCTCGTATACCTTGTGGTGACATTTCCGCAATAAAGAGCGGCGAAATGTACGAGGCAACCCCAATACAAATACCAATCACAAACCGACCAATCACTAAATAATTTAATTGTGTAGCTGTTGCACAAATAGTAGCACCGACCATAAAACTAATTGCTACAAAAAAAAGCATGGATTTTCTACTCACACGATCAGCAAATAAACCACTAATCGGAATACCAAGCATACAACCTAATAAACTAACACTCACTACAAATGACCACTGCATATCAGATAGCGAGAATTGCGAAGAAATTTGATCTTTAGTATCTGCGATAATGCTTGAATCGTAACCAAATAAAAAACCACCCAATCCGGCAACTGCGGCTATCATGTAAATCATGTAGTTTTTATTGTTAGCTTGCTTCCTTTGCCACATACCTCATCCCTTTCCCAAAAATACTGATGAGGTATTTTGCGCCAGGAAATAATATAAGTCTAGCCTTGCCCTAATTGACGCACATCTTAATTCATGTCAAAGTTCATTAGATTATTTTAAAATTGAAAAAATCTTGCTCTAAAAACGGGGAAGAATAATGCCAATAAATATAAATGATTTACGCGATGCAGCTGAAACATTATTGACCGCATCGAAAAATAAATTAGAAAAAGTAAAAAAATCAAACAATATTTTAGCTAACGCACAAACTGAACAATTACAAGAATTGACCAATTTTATTACTATTACATTGCTTCCAGCTCTCGCTGAAAATCAAAAAGATATAAAGAATGATTCATTAAAAAAAGCCATGCAGACATTTAATGAGTTTACAGCTTGGCTTGCTTTGCCAAAAAAAATACAAAACAAAATTTATTTCATCATTCGACTGTACAAGGATAAGGATGTAATGGAAAAAGACACATCCGCTCCTTTATGTACTGCACATGCCTATTATGATATTGGTCATGCTTATTTCACAAAAAGTAACTCCTCACAAGATCTCAATAACGCGCATCGCTATTTTCAGCAGGCTTATATAGGGTATCAAAAGCTCGCAAAAGAAGGTTACTTCGAAGCATTATATATGATGGGCTATCTGTATGAAAAAGGATTAGGAATTAAACAAGATAATGATACAGCTATCTTTTGGTATAAAAAAGCAATTCTATCTATTAAAAACGAAACTTATAAAAAGTTTGGCTATCCCGCACAATGTAAATTAGCAAATATTTACGTCAAGCAAAAACATTACAAATTAGCAATTGATCAATTAAAAAATGCCATCAAGGATCATGATCCGGAAGCCTATTCTATATTAGGATATTGCTATCAATATGGATTGGGTGTAGAGAAAAATATAAAAATAGCGAGCACCTGTTACGAAAAAGTATTTTCATCATTATCAACTACTTTTTCCATACCTGAATATTATATGAATGCTAAATTCAATTATGCATTGCTGTTGGAAGAAGAAAAAGATTACGAAAATTCAGCAAAACATTATATGTATTTAGCTCAACAAGCTAACATGGCTCAAGCGCATTACCAACTAGGCCAACTGTATGAGCGTGGGCTCGGGGTGCCAGAATCTAAAGAAAAAGCATTACAAGCATACCATCTGGCAGCCTTACAAAAAGAACCGCGTGCCATGATAGCTAAAGCTAAGTTGTATGAAAAACTTAAAAATTACGAAATGGCTGCAACATTATATCAAGAAGTAACTCGTTTGTCTGATCATACCGAAGCACGATTTCGATTGGGAACGTTATATGAATCAGGTCAAGGCGTCAAACAGAATCTTCAAACAGCAATAGAATATTATGAACTTGCTGCTGGTCAAGAGTATGCTGATGCAACATTTCAATTAGCACAAATTTATGAAAAAAATAGTAAGTCTGATAAAATCAATTCAAAAAATTGGCAAAAAAAGGCTAATAATTCATATCTGGATGCTTACAAACAATATTCCAACTTAATTGAACATCCCATCGAAGCTGCGCATGCTTATTTTAGATTGGCGTTAATGTTACAGTTTGGAAAAGGTAACCATGTCAATTATCCATTAGCCCTGCAGTATTATCAAAAAGCTAAGGAATTAGGGTATAAAATTGCTGCTGATCAAATCAAATTAATTCAATTAAATCAGGGAAGAAAAAAATTGAGCAACAAGAACAAAATGGAACCAAAAAAAATATCACCACAACAAGAAAACGAAGAGGATAAAACTGAACAGGACACCAAAACAACAGATGCGCCAACGCAAAAACTGCCGACTCCTAATCAGGTTATTCAGGAATTTTCGAGTTTAATACTTAAAAAAAAATTTGATGAAGCATTAAATTATATCCAGCAAGAATCCATTGCTACTGTTTTTAAAAAAAATGTACTAGATGAAGTGAAATATTTATGGGCAATTGCTGATGGTATAAGTGAAAAGTTTCAACACTGTAAGAACACCGAGAAAATCTCATCTACTTTATCCCACCAAGCACAAGAAGCATTTAATGAAGTTATACAATTTGCTAAAAATGCGTTAAAAAATATAAGCGCCACTTCTCCTGACTATACCCAATTTCAATCCATTATCAATCTGGCTGAACTTGAACGAGACAACATTTATCCTCATAAATTAGAATTATCCAATGTCATCGCAACACATGAACACCAAACAGCAAGCTTACCCGTACAAACTACACCTATAGAAAAAGAAATACCTGCTGAATCAAAACCTCAACCAATCATCTATCGACATACTTTCCCTTTAAATGATAATGCAAACGCAATTTTAAAAACACTCACTCAAGTTGGCGCAATCGCGATGATTCATGGAGGTTACATTCGAGATTATTATTTAATTGATCAATACCATTATACATTAGATATAAATGATGTAGACATTATTACCGATTTTCCACCAGAAAAAATTGCCGGTCTTTTTCCTAATCGCAGCGAAGTAATTGGCAATCGATTTCCTATTGTAATTGTAACATGTGATAATGGTGAAATCATTCAAATTGCTACTTTTCGTGATCATACGGTAACCAATAATAATTTGCTCCAATTTAATGAAAGTGGCATGATTATCAAAAATTCTGCGTATGGTAATTTATATTCCGATTTTAATTTACACGATTTTACAATTAATGCGCTCTATTATCATCCCAATGAAGCTATCATATTGGATTTTGTTGGCGGTCTAACTGATTTAGAAAGTAAATTAATTCGATTCACGAATAAAGACCCGGTGGAAAGCATTAAAGAAGACCCTTTACGAATACTACGAGGAATACGTTTTGCTGCTAAGCTGAATTTTTCGCTTGAACCATCCGCAAAAAATGCTATGAAAACACAACGCCACTTGCTCTCACAAGTGCACCCAGCTCGATTATATTTAGAAACCATTAAATTATTTCATCCTCGTTGCGCCTTGCAATCATTTCGATTAATGAAAAGTTTTAACTTATTATCTTTTATTCTAGGATCAAATGCAGACTATTTGGATAAGCAACAACATCAAATGATAGAAATATTATTACAGGAAAATTCTAATTTGAATGGTGAACAACCTTCAACTCATTATGATTTTATAATGAGCGCCTTATTATTAAGCGCGATCAACGCACAACTGGCACGACACAAATTAATTCCTTACTTGGCAATCGATCGTGTATTAGCTGAATTACAACATGTTATCTATTTGCCTGAAGAAGTAAGCCAATCCATCAAAACTATTTTGCTTCTTCACTTGCTGCCTCAGCACATCATGATTACTTCTAATAAAATGAAAATGCATCTTTATAAAGCAACATTATTGCGCGAATGGATAGTAAATGCAGATAAAAAAATAGCATCGAAATCTGTTTCCAAACATGGAAAATTATTACCTCGATTTAGTCTGATTCAAGAAAATCAAAAAAAATCCCCTCCATACCCAACTTCACTTCAAATGAATTCGCAAGAAAAATCCTTCTTTAACATGAGGAGCGACTAAATTGGACTTTGGCCATTTTTATAAAACACCGAAAAACGCTGTCATCCTGAGAGCGTTTTTTGCTCGAAGGATCTCCTGATGTACATATTAAGATCCTTCGCTACGCTCAGGATGACACCTTTTTGGCTACATTTTAAAAATGGCCAAAATCAAGTTAAAGTGAGTTGATCTTATGTTATACTTTTTTTTTAATAAGAAGGATAACAAGGATGTTAAACCATCAAATTGTGCTGGTATTGGAAAATCTTGGCTTTGTATTATTTTTATTAGCAATTATCATTGCATTAAGTGATTGGCTGATTCAAAAATTGCGTAGACAGCCGACATCTATTTATGAATTTTTTTATCGTTGGGTTGCGCTATTACCCCTCGGTTTAACTGCCATTTATGCATTCATCATGCATGCTTTTTTCCCTGATTACACAGCTGCTTTAATTGGTTGGCAAAATAGCCCTTTTCAATTTGAAGTTGCTGTAGCTAATTTAGGATTTGGCATGATTGGCATACTCTCATTTAGAGCAAGTTATGGATTTAGAGTCGCAACTGTTATGGGTAACACATTTTGGTTATGGGGCGATGCAACTGGTCATTTGTATCAAATGATGGTAAATAACAATCTGACTGTCGGCAATGCAGGAAGCTGGTTTTGGATGGATATTATTATCCCACTGGTATTGCTGGTTTGTATATTAAGATTGAATTCTCCATCTCATCAGGGTTTGCGTAGTTAAAAATATAGGTTCATTTCAATCATCTTAAAAACTACGTTTTATCATAAATTCCACATCAGCATTGGCATGAATATAATTAATCTCAATATGAGGATATCTATTTTTAAATACGCGAAAAATTTCATCTACAAATCCCTGCCCAATCAATCGTACATTAGTAAAATCCAAAGTAACGTGTTGAAATTTTTCTAATCCTCGCAAAATACGCTTTGCTTGTGATCGGGAAATAAATGTTTCATCCCCAAATTTAGCCATGGCTACAATAATGTCAGTCCGATCAAAAGCTAATGTTTCTGGATGTTGGTAAGTTTTAAATAAATCAGTTAGGTTTCGAATATTTTTTATGTTGAGCGTCATGATGACCATCGATCCTTTTTTCATACTGTGAGGCGCGCTTTCTGATTGTATACTCCAATCACCTATCAAGTTATCTCGCAAATAATACAAATGATTTGCTTTTATTTCAACACGATCAAAAATACGCATGGTAAAAAAAAGCCCCTCACCCGAATGGTGAATAGGATCAGTTGTCATTTTACCTTTCGTCAATTGCAATACGCTTTCTCGTATATTATCAAGCTTAAAAGCATTATAAATGTTTTTAAAAATACCAATACCATCATCCGCGATAGAAAGCTTTAGACAATCTCCGGTGCATACTGTTGAAACAACGATCTTTCTACCTTGCGAATGATCAATCGCATTATTAAAAATTTCAGTAAATCCATAAGTAAAAATATCTTTATTATTTTTTGATAACGCTTTTAGTATATCTTCAAATCCCGTTCTAAGCGCTACATCTTCTGAAAGATCCGGAGCAATATTATAATACACCGTACGATTAAAAGTAGAAGACAGATAGTATCTCACATCTTTTGTCATTCCAGATTTTACAATTTGTTTACCCCTCACAAGACTACTGAGATGACGATGCACTGTCGTGCGAGTCACATGAAACCGTTCAGCAGTAGTTGCTACAATATCTACGGGATGTTTAGTAATATGTTTTAAAATAAATCGTTTTATTGATCCGCTTTGATGAGGCATTGGGTATATTATTATAACTAGTGATAATAACTATTATAACTAGTTATAATAAGAAAAACAAGACTGAACTATTTGGCGTAAACCCATTGGCTAACACCCAAATCCGATATATGATTGTCAACTTTAGCCAGCTATTTTGGGCCCATAGCTCAGTTGGTCAGAGCAGGGGACTCATAATCCCTTGGTCCTAGGTTCAAATCCTAGTGGGCCCATGAATATAGGCAACATTTTTTGATTGTCGCACTTCTATCTAAATTCGTCCTATATTTTTTAAGCCACCTTCTCAATCTGCTCATAGATACACGCATTTTTACGTTTTAACTTCCATACGTCTAACGCTTGTTGCATGTTAAGCCAGCTTTCAGGCGTATTTCCCAAAAAATGAGCCAATCGAATCGCCATATCAGGAGTAAGAGGGCGATGTTCATGTAGAATTTGCGAAATACTACGACGAGACACACCTAAACGATCAGCTAGCTCTGTTTGTGTAATATTCAATGATGGCAGCACATCTTCGCGGAGGATTGCACCCGGATGTACTGGTTTGCGATTTTTTGATCTCAATGTGCTCATTAATGATAATCCTCCAAATTTATATCTTCTGAATCTCCATGTTCAAAACGAAAGGTAATTTTCCAATTACTACGCACCGCAACACTCCAAGTACCTTTTCTATTACCTTTTAACTCATGCAAATTCCAACCTGGAATATCCATGTCTTTTACAATCATTGCTGTATCAAGTCGATCTAAAATGCGATCGATTTTAAGTAAATTCCTCGCATCCAACAGTTTTTTAATGTTCTTAGTAAAATACTGCTCTAATCCTTTATGTTTAAAGCTTTTTATCATTCCACACTCCATAAGTGTAATCTGATAGGTTACAATGTCAAGCCTGTGCCACTTGTTGCTCCTTGTTAGCGGTTAACAAGCACCCCCATTCTAATCTGGCCTTATATAACCATCACACTAAGCTTCATTTGTCGTCCTTCTTTTTTGATCGTGACCTCTTGTAGCCGACCAATATGCAATATCATACTTGTTTCTAAAGCTAAATCAGATTGCCGGGTTAAGTCGATGACTAAAAATTTCATTTTGGCCCCTTCAGTATTCATTTGTTCAAGTTGGCCTAATAATACTAAAACATCGCCATTTGCTCGCAATTCAGATCTTCCAATGATTTTCCATCCGGAATCTTTGATGCGCATGGAAGTAACATTTTTCAAATGATTCACTTGATAGCCTTTTTTCGGATGCGGTATGGAATAATTAAAATCTAGTTTGACGAGTAAAAAATCTTTATGCGCCTCGTTTGCAGCAAATACACTGCTTCCCATTAAAAAACAAATGATCGTGATGAAGTAGCTCTTCATATACTTTCCCTCTTATTTAAAAAAAATCTTAAACGGCTACCTGTCAGTAGCCGCTAAGAAATTCAATTTTTAATTGATTCTTAAAGTACCATTTGAAGAATGGTTATTGCTAGATTCACCCGTTACATCCGTAATGACATTAATGGTCCACGATCCCGCACGTGAATGCGATGTATATAGAAATGAATCCGCGGAATCAGTCAGAAAACCACCCGGCGCAACTTGCACTTTATCAATTTTTCGAAAATATTGGCCATCACAAGTAATTTCATATTTATACGTATAAATTTGTTTCTCTTTCGTATAATTATTAACATTAAATGAATGATTCCCCCATAAACGAACATTTTGATGTGGATGACCATCCGCATTGTGTGCTAATGACCAAGTATATACATAAGGCTTTGAAGATGAAGACTGTTGGATAAACCCTCCTATTGCGCCAGGTGAAGATTCGATCGTTTCACTTAATATCTTAAATCCTTTACCTTCTAAAGCAAAAGCATTCATACTCATTGACGCAATTAAAGCACTGATTACAAATTTAAATTTCATAATTTTTTCCTTTTTTAGTTAATAAAATGATTAAACACACTTATTCAGCAAAAAATTTTAGTTTGCCGAACAAGAATTCTTGAAGAAAATCTTGAAAAAACATGATGAGCAATAAGGCTAACTATTACTTTAGCCAGGACTCTAAAATTAAAACAGGTGGTGAAACACTTAAAAAAAATGATAATGATGGGGGGAAATTTTGATGAGAAACAGAAGATAACATCCTTGAAAACAGAAAACAACTATTTTTTAAAAAATAGTTGTTATTACAGCAACCACTTGTTAGACTCACCTGTCAAAAAATTAATTCTATTGACTATCAGAATCGTGAACAAATTTATAAACATCAAAACATTTCTTTTATTGATCAGCTTATTGTGGGTGTTTCATCCTTGTTTAGCAGCAAATAGTTTAGCAGCAAACATAACGCCATCGCTTATGCACAAAAAAACCGTTCGCTTGAAAAAGCCAGAAAAACAAGCGAACCACCCCCATTATCACAAAAAAACAAAAAAAGACAAATCTAGAAAATTATTGCATACCAAAAAATATAAAAACCAATCCGCCAATCATACTGATTTCATTAGTTCATTTAAGCAACATATTATTGGATTTATTGATAATACAATTGCTTCTCTTCGTTACAGCGCTTATAAACTTGGCGGTACGCATTTTGATACTTCACGAGGTATCTACATATTAGATTGTTCAAGCTATGTCGATCGCATTCTGCAAACCATTTACCCTAAAGCTTATTCCCATCTTATATCCACCACCGGATCTGACAAACCAACTACACATGATTATTATAATTTCTTTACTCGTTTATCAGATAAAACCAGATATTATTGGGATAAAATTGATACGATAGAACAACTGGAACCAGGTGATATTATTGTGTTTCGTCATCAAAATAGATCAGGAGATGCATCTAATGGACACATCATGGTTGTCATGGATAAACCCATTTTAAATAAAAACACGAATTCCTATTATTTGCGCGTTACTGATTCTGCACCTTCTGGGCATAGCAAAGATACTCGGCCTTCACATACTTCTGGTATTGGTATTGGGACGCTTATGCTAAAAGCACATCCTAAAACCTATCAACCTTATGCTTATGCATGGAAAATTGGAGCGCGTTGGAAATATAATGTTAACTTCGCCATGGGAAGACCACGGTATATTGTTTAATTATTTACAATATAATTTACTTCCATAATATTGCTGCATAGCAAAGCGTACCAAAACCATTAATACCGCCGCAACAGGTAAAGCAAGCAACACCCCAACAAACCCAAATAATGCGCCGCCTGCCATAATAGCAAAAATCACAGCAACAGGATGTAAGCCAATTCTGTCACCAATTAAATAGGGTGTTAATACATAGCTTTCAAGCGCTTGCCCAATAATAAACACACCCCATACCCAAAATAATGATTGCCAATAACCAAATTGCACCAAAGCCATGATGGAGGCCGAAATAACTACAAAAATAGAACCTAAATAAGGAACCACACTTAGTATACCGCCAATGATTCCTAATATCAGTCCGACACGCAATCCAATTAAAGATAAACCAATACCATATATTAAACAAAGTCCCAACATCACTAACAGTTGGCCTTTAAAAAAGGCGCCTAATACTGCATCACATTCTTTTACTAATTTAACAACAGTAGATTCGATTGTTCTCGGTAACAGATTTTTTAGAGATCGCAACATCCGATCCCAATCACAAAGCAAATAAAAGGTTACTACTGGAGTTAATATAAGGTTAATTATCCATCCGATAAGCGTAAAACCAGAACTCAAAAGTGTGCTAAATATAAAATTAGTCTTAGATAAAGTAGTCGATAAGGTTGGTTGAAATGCATTGATATTCATCCAACCTGTTAACCACGGCATCACAGAGCGTTGTATCCAGGCTATGATTTGTGGAATTACCTCAATAAATAAAATAATTTGTTTATTGATGATGGGAGTAACCATCACAATAATTAACATCATCAAGCATAGTAAAACAAAAAAAATAATAATCACGCTAAGCAAATGGGGTATGTTATATTTTTCTAATTTTTTTACTAATGGATGAAATAAATAAGCTAATAAAGCACCTGATAAAAATGGCGTTAAAATAGGAGAAAGAAAATATAATAAAGCAATCAACAAAATGCCAAATAGAATAAGAAAATATTGTTGAGCTGACTGCAGCATAGTGATCCCCAAAAAATAATAACAATTTCCATTCTATCCTTTTTATGGACAATTGCTATTAGATCTTATAACTTATTCTTTATAACGTGTTTATATCCAGGAATGATTGATAAATGTTTACTCTTAAAGAAATTAAAGAAGCAGCCATTCGCATTAGTCCTTACATTAAAAATACTCCTGTCTTTACTTCCTCAACATTAAATAAAATGACAGGTGCAAATTTATATTTCAAATGTGAAAATTTCCAAAAAACAGGTTCATTTAAATTTCGCGGCGCTTGTAATGCTGTTTTTTCCTTACCTTCGGATAAAATGCAATATGGTGTGGCCACACATTCTTCCGGTAATCATGGAGCTGCGATAGCGCTCGCAGCCCAATTACGCGGAATAAAAGCCTATATTGTAATGCCAAAAAATTCTGCTGAAGTAAAAAAGTTGGCGGTAAGTGAGTATGGAGCCATCATTACATTTTGCGAATCTTCACTTGATAAAAGAAAAATTGCACTTGAAGAAATTCTCGATCAAACGGGCGCAACGATGATACACGCTTATGAAAATGAACAGGTGATTGATGGACAAGGAACAGCTGCTTTAGAGTTTCTTCTTGAAAACGGCAATCTTGATATGATCATCGCACCAATAGGGGGAGGCGGTTTGCTTTCTGGTACGGCCATCGCTGTTAAAGGATTGTTTCCTCATACAATAGTCATTGGAGCAGAACCTGAAACAGCAAATGATACTTATCTTTCATTCAAAAGTAAAAAAATGGTTCTGGCTGCTTCTTCAACAAATACAATTTGTGATGGTTTATTAGCCCCTTTAGGTAAAACGGCATTTTCTATTATTCTAAATCATGTTGATGATATTTATACAGCTTCTGAACAAACTATTATTTATGCCACTCGTTTGATATGGGAAAGAATGAAAATTATCGCAGAACCTTCTGCTGCTATTACACTTGCTATTATTCTTGAGCACACACAATTTTTCAAAAATAAAAATATTGGTATCCTGTTATCAGGTGGGAATGTGGATATTAAAACAATAGCACATTATTTTTAAATACGTGTTCTATTAAGTAATTGATAAAATTAGTATTTTTACAATAATATAACCTTAATAATAAAATGGTATTATTTTTTTTCACACATACAAAACGAGCGGTAGACTATTCATGAAAAAAATGATCTTAAGTTTACTATTGATTATAAGCAGCCTACAACTCACATATGCCCTTGATACCGCTAACATTAAAATTCAAGTTGCTGGCGCATTTAATGACAATCGATACTTTATGTGTATACGTAATGTTGGCTGTTTAAGCATACGTGCAGCGAAGCAAGGTAAAGTATTTCCTGTCATGCGCACTGTAGAAATGGATAATATTTATATTGTTAATTTAAAAAACAACCAGTTATATTCCCAAGGATTACCTGCTTCTTGCAATATCGCAGTAAAACCAGAGCAAACCATTACCATTTCTGGCAAATTATCTACCGGGCCTCACGAGAGTGCACGCATTGATCAATTGCAATGTACAGTGAATTAAAACATTTATTTTTTTTCTTCTTCGTCATTTTCTTTAACCCATTTAGGTGGCGTACCTGTTGGACGTGGTGTGGCATTAAAAGGTGTAGGACGAAAACCTGCTGCGCTAGCTTGGCTTTGAGAACGAGAACCACTTGACTGAGCCGCTGTAAGATTGCTGCTCTCTGAATTAAATTCCTCAACCAAATCAACGCCCTCATAAATTCGATAGATTACTTTTTCATTCACTGCTAAATCAGCCGCTAACTTTGATTTTATAAATAAGTTAGCATCAGTTAAATCATTAAATTTAGCAAAAATTGTCTCGCTCCCACGACCATATTGTTTTTTTACTTGGTAAAGCATATAAATCCCCCCTCAATATTTCTTAAAAAAGATAGAACTTCTTAAAATTTTAATATATGAAAAAAGATTCACAACTTTTGCTACGCCATCTGTTGTACTAGCAACAGTTATTGCAGCTTTTGCTTCCTCTATAGGTAAAATTCCCATGAGATAAACCGTACCATTTTCAGTAACCACTTTTACCTTTGTAGCATCTACTTCAGCAGAGGTAATCAGTTTAGCTTTAATTTTTGCCGTAATCCAAGTATCGCTCATTCGAGTTAATGTCGATGACGGACTAGCAATAGCAATGCTATCATAAACATGCTCCACATCAGGTATGTGTTTTATAATACGTTTGGCTTCCATTTTTTGCCACACGTGTGGAACTTGTCCTGCCAATAACACTTCGTTATTATAGGTTGCAATAGAAATATTTGCATCTTTGAATCGATCACTATTCATCTTAAGCGCTTGATAAGCTTGCATTGTAATATATTGATCATCTAAATTTTGTTGAATGCTATGTCGATTATAAAAAGCTTGAGCCCCAGTCATTGCTGCGTTTAAACAACCTTGTAACGAAAGGAAAAGTATAATCGATAGACCAGTTTGTATAAAAACCAACACGCTCATAAATTAAACTTATACATCACACCTATTGTAAATTGATCCGTGGTTGCTGTACTCACACTGGTTGTTGAGCTTCGATAACGTGCATAATCATATTCGCCATTGGCGCTCCATGTTGGAGATAGGCTATATTCCAAACCAACACCAATTTGTGATGCCGATGCGATAGTATTTAAATTCGGAAAGTTTGAACGCAACATACCTAAACGTAGATATCCAAGAAGCGTATTATCAAAAGCGATCCCAGGAAGAAGGCTAATACCATATTGATAAGTGATTTTAAAAGAATTGGTATTACTATTAACAGGAACGGTATTAGGAATCCAAAAAACCTCTCCTCCCACATAAAAATACCGATTAAATACTTGCCCCAATCCTGCTGCTATTCCTGGAGCATAGACTAAGCTCGGAGCATTACTAATAGAGGTGCTAAGATATGAAAATGTCGGCTTAACATATATTCTTAGAGCAAAAGCTGCCGATATACTACTGATAAAGATAATGCTAATAGCAATCATTTTTTTTAGCATAGCCAATCCTTTTCTTTTATTTAGAAAGATCTTGAACCGTCTTGGTTCAAAGTAATTATTTTATCAGATCAACTTGAGCCTGTCCTTAGGAATATAAGAAGAATATGTTCATTGAATTCGTTTGCTATCTATGTGAACGATGGGATTTTGGCAACAGGATCGACATCCACATTATAATCCACCCCCTCCAATTTAAACCCAAAAAGTTGATAAAAATCGTCACAGTAACCTTTTATATCCGTTAGTTGCGTTAAATTTTCGGCAGTCACTTGTGGCCACAATGTCATAATGCGTTGTTGAACATCTAATCGCATTTCTAAATCATCCAGGCGAATATAGCCTTCTTGGTCAAGAGATAAGGGTTCTGCAGAATAAAGATGCTCACTCAGTAAGCGATATATCTGCTCTATACAGCCTTCATGTATATCTTTTTCTTTCATCACCTTAAACAATAAGGAAATATAAAGTGGTACCACTGGAATAGCCGCACTCGCCTGCGTTACCACTGCTTTATTAACCGAAACAACTGCACGTCCTTGCCATTTTTGAAGTCGTTGGTTTAATTGATCGCTCGTTGCTTTTAAATGCTCCTTAGCTCTTCCAATCGTTCCATCCTTATAGATAGCATGTGTTAAGGCCGGTCCAATATAAGAGTAAGCAACTGTTAAACAATGTGTTGATAGCAAATCTTGTTGAGCAAGATAATCTATCCACATGGCCCAATCTTCCCCACCCATCACAGCAACTGTATCTGCAATTTCTGTTTCAGTAGCAGGCTCGATTCTAACTTCTTTAATTTCGTTGCGAAATGCATCCACTGTTTTCCCAACAAAAGGTTGTCCAATTGGTTTTAACACCGAAGAATGTAATTGCCCAGTTACAGGATGCAATCGTCTTGGAGAGGCTACACTATAAATAATCAAATCGACGGTTTTAAAATCCCGGCGAATTAATTCTGCCGTTTGTTCTTTGATGCTATTTGAAAAAGCATCCCCATTAATGCTTTTTGCATAATATCCTGCTTGATGTGCTGCTTTCTCAAATGCTACTGAATGATACCATCCAGGAGAAGCCGTGCGTTTATCATCCGCTTCTTTTTCAAAAAAAACACCTATCGTTTTCGCACCCGCTGCAAAAGTTGTCGCAATTCTACTAGCTAAACCATACCCCGTTGAAGCGCCAATAATTAACACTTGTTTAGGACCAGATAAAGATGGTTTTGATCGTATGTATTCAATTTGTTTATGCACGAAGCGCGCACATCCAACGGGATGCGCGGTGGTACAAATGAATCCTCGAACTTTGGGTTGTATAATCATAACTTTTCCATTTTTTAAAAAAAAGATATAGTAAACGAGATTTTACAGGATAATACGAATTGATAAACTGAATTCATACGGATTCGCGAAATAATTTACGACCTCATCCAATTATTCTAAGTAATCACCCTAATAGTTCTATACTTTTTTGAGTGTTAATGTTAAATTTACATATTGTTAACAATTGAAGGAAACCAACGTCATGGCAAAAGCAAAGAAAAGTAAGACAAGCAAAAAACATAAAGCTAAGAAATCAGGTGGAAAAAAACGCGGCGGTCGCAAGACTAAAGCAAGATCGAAAAAGAAATAGTCTATCTAGTAACTGGTAAAATTAGGCCCTGCAGTGCAGGGCCTAATTTTTTAGGCTTGGTTTTTTAACAAATCGAGTTTTATATCCGCATTGGAATAATCATTAATTTTTTTCCTTGAAAATGCAAGTGATGCTGCAGAATAAGCGGCGCTTGATTATGTAAAATTCGCGTAATCATATTTTCACGGCTAAATATCAATTGGCTCGCGAAGAAAATGGCGTTAGGATACTTATCTCCTACTGTATCTGCTAACTTTTTAAGTTCATTGATCGTATCCGTACCAAAGGCAACATATCCTTCTGCAGCAAGTTCGTGTTGATAACAAAATTTTACTAAATAATCTAATAAATGATTTGCTTTAGTCTGCATCGCTTCCAATTCTGCCTGGCCACTAAAACTTTCGACATCAATCGCTCCAGCGCAAAGAAATACATAATTCTTAAATTGGTTTGGGAAAAGCCGTTGAATGGATAAAAATGTATGCATAGCTACACTAGGTGTATTCACGAATATAATCGCTGTCGGTAAATAAGGATCAATGGCTACAGGAGAAATATCCCGCTCAATTAAAGGTTGTTGTAATAAGCTATCTAGTTCCTCAAGTTTTTTTGCAACAAAACGATAATGCATTTTAATTAATAAACATATCACAATTAAAGTAGAAGTAATCACAATGGTGAGCCACCCACCTGCTCTAAATTTATAGAATAATGTGATTCCTAAAATACTCGTTGTAATGATGCAGGCAAAACCTGAAAACAGGGCATACCATAACCAGGCTTTGGATGCTCGATGTTTGATCCAATAAACAAAAATACCCAATAATGATAATGAAAACGTTATAAAGACATTGATACTATATAAAACAACAAGCAAGGCCACACTACCTGTTGTCCAAATCAAAATGATTAAAGCCGCAATACCAAATATAATCAGTCCATTTTGTTCAACTAAACGATTGGAAAGATGACGGAATCGATTGGGTACCCAACCATCGACAGCCATATTAGCTAATACATTAGGCCCTGCAGCAAAACCAGCATTTGCAGCAACAAATAATAAACCTGCTTCAAGGCCTAACGTGATTATCAATAAAAGTTCGCCTAACCAGCTTGAGCCCAATATCGAATGAAACACCACTGCATTTAATGTCTGTCCAGGAACAGGTTTAACATCCCACAGCAAATAAAGTAAAATGATGCCACCTGCCATCACGCTAAGAGACGCTGCCATACAAAAAGTGGTTCGCTTGCCGGTTATAATGCGTGGTTCTGCTAAACGTTGTACGTTATTCGATACCGCTTCCAATCCTGTATATGTTCCTGATCCTAATGAATAGGCATGCAAGATAATACCAATCATGGATAACAGACCAACCGATTGGATAAGATCACGTGTTTCATGCATGGCAATAGGAGCGAGCATTGTTAAACCCTGCGAATGGGCGGTAATACCATAAATAATCAACGATAAGTGAATAACAATAAATCCAAGAAAAATAGGTAGCAAAGTTTGAATAGCTTCTTTCACTCCTCGTAAATTAAGTGTTAATAAAAAAATAATGGCTAAGGCTTCGGTCGGTAATTTATAAGCACTCCACCAGATAGGTACTAAACTAAAGACAGCATCTGCTCCGCTAGCAATAGAGACTGTAATCGTTAACACATAATCAACAATAAGCGCAGCACCCGAAACTAATCCAACATAAGGATGCAATAATTTGCTTGCTACTTTATAACCACCTCCTCCGCTCGGAAATAACTCAATCACTTGGTTATATCCAATTGAGATAATGAAAATAGTCATCACCACCAAAACAACAATATATAAAGCAAGATGTGTATGTTGACCTAAAGCCAGATAAGTTTGTTCAGGTCCGTAACAAGAAGAAGAAAGAGGATCAGCTCCCAACCCAACCCATGCCAACAACGTGATTAATGCAACATGGCGTCGTATTTGAGGATGGAGCGGATTAAGAGGAGCACCTAAAAAAATCCGTTTTAAATAACTAAACATGCTTTCCCTTGATGAAAAGAATCTCTCCTATTATGAGGCTTATTCTCAAATCGAGCAAATCATCGCGATGATCCCATTTTTGGAGAATGTTCATTTTGACATTGCGCTTATAACAAGACATAATCATTTGTGATCAATGATGATCATTTATAAACTCTACAGGAGTTACCTATGAAAAAATTTGCTTTTCTTTTATTATTTCTCTTTAGCAGTCATGTGTTCGCCAATCAAATCATCTCTGTGCCTAACAAACTAGATGTTCAAATGACCCGCGATTGGCTGCTGATTAATTCACTAGAATCAGTCACTGTTCAAAATAGTGGAACCATTGTTAATGTCATTATACATCCATTCATGAGAAATGATGCGGGTGCATCGTTAAATGGCATCATTGCGATATGTAATGGCACCACCACCCACGTCGCTGCTGGTTCATTCTTTACGTGCCAAGCTTATGCTAACAATAATGTCGCCTGGACAAATGATAATGCCATTCCAGATACCTGGGCACAAGGGCAAGTGACTGTTGGGTTTCCTAGCTTAAAAAAATAATTTTTTTTCACCTCAGTCATGCCTATAAGCATGGCTGAGATATCATGAGGCGTTTTGTTTGTTGTACTCTCGTCACTGCGGCCAATTGCATGAGCTTGCGAAGATAAGAAGTCATACACCCCATATACGATAAAAAATGATACCGATAACTATGTTGTACTAATAATTCTAATTTCTTGACCCCTCTTACATTCTTATCATAAAGAGATGTGATTTCATTCACACTGACAAGAGGTAAAGCATGATTTACAAATTGATGCTCAATAGATAGCACATATTTTTCATCATTTGGTTGTATGCGTCTTTTGAATGCGGTTGTCGGTAATTTTAGTAAATGAGCAGCATGCTGTCTTATTTTTAATTGTGGAAAACTAGGAATAACCCATGGTTTGCCATCTTGATCAAAATAAATAGCGCATACATCATCTGTTAATACATAAGCTCCTTGCAAATAATGCCAGGCAGCGAGTGTCGATTTTCCTGCTCCTCGGTGCCCTACAAACACTTCACACCTGTTACCATCACGTGAAATAGCATTGCCATGCAACACAATATAACCACGCTGTTGCAATAGCGCACCCATACAAGACCCAAGTAAAAATAATCGCAAGGTATCTGAATGTACACCAGAATAAATGTGGTAACGTATTTCTTTTCCATCGGAAATTAAAAATCGTGCTACTTCAGGAATATTTAAAAGCAACACATGTTTATGGCCCATTAAACCATGACTTTGTTTGATGGGATGAGCTAATTGATAGGGTAAATCAGCCGCTTGAATGGAAACATCTATTTTCTGATGGCACGCTTTTTTTTGCAAATCAATCAATGCAAGATCAGAACAAATTTGGAGTCCAAAAGCATGATAATGATACATAAAAAATTATACCAACCGATTGGCTGCTAAAAACGAGCCTACTTCTAAAGCGCGCAAAAATTTATGACGATATGTTATCTGAAAATGAACATGCGTTTTACCACTGCTTTCTTCTACTCTCGCATAATCCCAACGATGCAATAATTGCAATAATTGCGGAATATCCAAAAATTCCGCGATGATTGTGTGGCGCCACGCGTGCAACCAATCTTTGAAAACTAATTTTTGTTGTTCGAATTTAATCGCCCAATCTGGCAACTGCATGCCGCGTGTTGTGCGCTCACAAATTACATCAGGTACAATGTTTTTTAATCCTTCTCGCACCAATAGTCGACTACGCCCTTGCTTCATTAATATAGAAAGAGGTATACGTAAACAAAATTCCATAATGCGTCTATCTTGCGTAGGATCCAAATGTTCCATTTGAAACACATGGCGTGTGAGCGAAAAAAAATTAGCTGCGTAATCCGACATTCCATAATTAAATACAGCTGCCCTAGGGTCACCTGTTTTTTTTAACCGTTCTTCAATGTAAAAATTTTTGCGATAAGTCGCAGCTAATTTAGCATGAATCGCTGAAAATAATTGCCAAGGAGGGGGTGAAATGGATGCATAACAGGATTGCTTCACCTGTGATAATACTCTCCTCATTTGATGCCATAAATTTAATTCGGAAAAAGAAACAAAAGGAGCAGTAGGCCAAGAAATAGTAAAATTGCCACCTTGTCCTACTAAAATGGCTTCGCTACCACTAGCACGCGCCTTTTCAACACAAGTCATCATCCACGTTATATTCATGGGGTTTAACACAGGTTCATCCAACCAAGAATAATATTGCTGATGAAAAAATAATTGCTTGCTGGATGAAACAGGATGCAACGTAATATTATTAAATTTTTGAACCACTGCTTCCATGTATGATTGATCTGAATAATTCCAATTGGCGCATGGATTTTGTTTATCGCGAGATGGTATGTAGCCTAATGCGATAAGAGATCGCGCTTGTTGCTGCAAAATGTGTGCTGCCATTGCAGTCACTGAGGAAGAATCTAAACCACCACTTAAATGAGTAAACACTTGGCCTGTTGGAATATAATCCGAAACAACGGTTTGAAATAAGTCACGAAAAGCTTCATAATAATCGTCGCAACTAGTCAAAATAAGCGGATGAGCTTGCACGGCTTCAACAGACCAATACCGTTTTAATGTTGGCGATCTCCCGGCAACGCATTCCAAATAATGCCCAGATGGTATTTTTAAAACATCCTGATAAAAAGTATTATTCATCTCATGCACTACTCTTAACATGAGAAAAGAAATCACTTTATTTGTGTTGACCCGTCTTGAACAATGTTTTTGCTCGGTTATTAATTGAATTGTGTTAGAAAAATAAATGGAGCCATCTTGTTTTCTTAAATAAAAGAGATTGCGCCAACTTGTAGGAGAGCGCACTAAAAAAAAACGGTCGCACGATTGATCCCAAATAGCGCATACAAAATCACCCGTAAGCTCAGAAACAAATGTGATGCCCCATTTTTGATAAGCTTCTAAAATCAATTGACAATCTGGAAAATCTTCACGATTTTTAAATTTAAAGCCTAAACGAGTTAAACTCTCTCGTCGGT
>MGXW01000114.1:3139-5448 GCA_001801495.1 Gammaproteobacteria bacterium RIFCSPHIGHO2_12_FULL_37_34 | reverse complement strand
AAGGAGAGCATAAAAATCTGTGGGGTCATTTAAAGCGCTTATTTTTTCTCAAAAACCATTCTTGATATCATTTTCTCGATATACTATACTAAACATGAGTTTCGAGAAATAAGGGATAAAGGTAAATGCCAACTATTAGTGTGTTTTACGGTATTGTTATCAGTATGTTTTTTAATGATCATGCACCACCTCATTTTCACGCGAAGTATGCAGAGTTTAAGGGAATAATAGATATTGGAAAGTTAGAAGTGATAGAAGGTAATTTACCTAGACGTGCATTGCAGCTTATCCTAGATTGGGCGGCGATTCATCAGTCTGAGTTGTTAGAGGATTGGCGGTTATGCCAAGAAAAGCAAATCCCTAAAAAAATTGAACCACTTAAATAAGAGGTGTTTATTATGGACTGGGACGTGACAGAAGTTAAAGCTGAAGGTCAACTGACACTATCGGTACGATTTACTGATGGCGTTGCTGGGAAAGTTCGATTTTTGCCAAGCCATCTCACCGGTGTATTTACCCCCCTGAAACAAGCTGATTTTTTTGCAAAAGTATTCGTAAATGATGGCGTAGTAACGTGGCCAGGTGAAATTGATCTTGCCCCCGATGCAATGCACGATGAAATTAAGCGTCATGGCGAATGGATATTGAAGTAGGAAACGGCTATGTTGATTGGTTATGCGCGTGTTTCTACCCATGATCAAAATTTGACGCTTCAATGCTCAGCCTTGAATAAAATTGGCTGTGAAAAAATTTATCAAGATAAAATATCCGGTGCTAAAAACAATCGACCTGGACTCCAACAAGCTCTGGATGAGCTACGAAAAGGCGATACCCTTGTTGTATGGAAGCTAGACCGGCTAGGCCGAACCGTTAGAGGGCTAATTGACCTCATTAACCAATTTCATGAGAAAGACATCCATTTTAAAAGCATTACAGATAATGTTGATACCTCTACCCCTTCAGGCCGCTTCTTCTTCCATATGATGGCAAGCCTCGCCCAAATGGAAAGAGAGTTAGTAGCAGAGAGAACGAAAGCCGGGCTTGCTAGCGCAAAGTCCCAAGGACGAATCGGCGGTCGAAAGCGCAAAATGACTAAAAGCAAGATTGAATCTGCTAAAAAATTACTGGCAAGTGGCATGTCTCCGAAAGATGTAGCGCGAAATCTGGGTGTGTCTATCCCAACCTTATATCGATGGATACCCGCTTCAGAGCAACCATCATCTTAGGCATGATATTACCCTCCCCTCTTTCTCAATGAGACAGCATGAAGATACTGCGCTATGATTTCTGCATATCATTTTCTTACACGTTGCCTGACTGGCTGTAAGACGCCAATTTATGTTACAGTCGCTCGCGTTAAGAAAATGTTCGTTTGTTAAAGGGTAAAAAATAATGCAAGATAAATTAATAATATTTGATATAGATGGAACATTAACAAACACTAATCATGTTGATTCAGTATTTTTTGAGAAAGCTATCTTAGATGTGCTTCCTATTTCTTCAATTAACACAGAATGGCATAATTATAGATATTCCACGGATACAGGCATTCTCACTGAAATCGTCCAATCAAAATTGGATCGCAATCCTACACTTAATGAAATTGATTCTATAAAAAATAGATTTGTTTCTTATCTAGAAAATGCCTTTTCAGAAAATCAATCAAATTGCATTCCAATTAATGGCTCGCAAACTATTTTTGAAAAAATATCTCAACTTGGTTGGGATATAGGAATAGCTACCGGTGGGTGGGAAAAATCTGCATTATTAAAACTTAAGACAGCAAATATTCCCCATCAGACAATTCCGATAGCACACAGTGATGATCATGTGGAAAGAGAAAATATTATTTCAATTGCTATTAGTCGTGCTCAAGAATGCTATAAAAAGCTATCATATTCCAAGATAATTTATGTAGGAGACAGGCTGTGGGATAAAGTAGCAGCCAACAATCTTAAAATCGATTTTATTGGTGTTGGTGATACTCTTGGGATAATAGAAAATAAGGACTTTTTTCACATTTCTGATTTTACAAATACTCATTTAGAGCAATATCTAACAAAAAAATAGATGTTTAGCGGCTCAGCGGACGTAGTCCCATAGTGGCTTTCTAGGAGGCTACTGAAGTGGTCTAATGAATTCCACTGAAGAGCACTTCTGACCACTGAAATCGTCTTCTGAAAATGACAATCATCAACCCAACAAGCACAATTTACGATTCAATAGTATTGTTGGGATAATTATTTACTTGAAATCGTATAGCCATCCGATGATAAACTAAATTTTAATACCAATAGGTTGTTGATCGT
>MGXW01000114.1:0-3123 GCA_001801495.1 Gammaproteobacteria bacterium RIFCSPHIGHO2_12_FULL_37_34 | reverse complement strand
GATCGTATTATATTTTATTATGCTTCCATTTTTGCTAATTTAAATAAAATTTCACGGCCTACTTTAACAATAGCAGCATCTGTTGCTCTTTTATTAGTAAGAATAACAATACCAGATTTTTTATTAGGGATGAGTGCAATATAAGATCGAAAACCATCTGTCATCCCTGTTTTATCAATTAATAAATTACCATCAAATACTGGATGATCAAAGATTTCTGTAATCTCAATTGGCTTTAAATCTATTGGCCGCGGCTTTAATAAGTGATCGATACGATCGTAAGTAATAGAATTTACCTCCCAACCTAATCCTTGCATATTATCTGATAATTCCACATAAGCAACTTGTGTCATTCGCATAGGATAAAAAATTCGCTCCGGTGTGCCAGGTAATCCTATTGCCGCGCGTAAAAATAGTTGCATATCATGAGCGGAAACTTTAATACCTCCTGCCGAATAAAATAATTTCATTTGTAATGGCTTAACCGGTTGCTCCTCTTGATTATATCCTTGAGCAACATATTGTTGATAACGATGTGGTACAAACAATCCAATGGGTTGCATACCAAGTGGTTTTGCAATGTTTGTTAAATAAAGTTGATTAAAATGTTTATGTGTGATTGCTTCTAATGAATAACCCAACATACCTATACCAACATTAGAATATTGCCATTCATCCTCTGCTTCGTATGGTGGTTTCCATTTTTGCAAATATTTTTCAAGCAATATTTGTGTTGTCACCGATGGTGGCAAGTTAAATGGTAAGCCAGAGGTATGTGTTGCTAAGTTTTTTAAGGTGATGTCTTCATATGTATCTGGTAATTGAGGCATAAATTTAGTGATTGGATCATCTAATTGCATTTTAGCAGCATCGACTTCTTGAGCTAACAACAAACTAGTCATCACTTTAGAAATAGAACCCACCTCAAATATAGTGTGCTTGGACATGGGTGTTTTTTTATCGTAATTAGCATAACCAAAATAATAGGAAAATGGTTTGCCATCAATGTACAGTTCAACAGCAACACCTGGAATATTGTTTTTTTGCATGTAGTTTGTAATGGTTTGCTTGATAAATATTGTTTGATCAAACGCTGCTGCATGGCTCGAATAAAAGAGATATAGCACGAGGAATAAAACCAAACTGTTAATTAATCGCATCCTAATCCACCTTATCTGATTTATTCAAATCTTTCATTAACTCATCTACCACACCAGGATCTGCTAACGTTGATAAATCCCCCAAATCTTTTGTATCATGATTAGCAATTTTACGCAGTAAACGCCGCATAATTTTGCCTGAACGTGTTTTAGGAAGACCATCAGCCCATTGAATATATTGAGGTGTTGCAATTGGCCCAATAGCATCTCGAACAATATTTATTAATTCTTTTTTTAACCCATCTGTCGGTTTGATGCCTGATTTTAAGGTAACAAAAGCATAGATTCCTTGCCCTTTAATTTCATCAGGAATAGCAACTACTGCGGCTTCAGATACTGCTTGATGAGAAATGAATGCACTTTCAACCTCTTCAGTACCAATACGATGCCCAGAAATTTTAATGACATCATCACTACGTCCCAAAATCCAATAATAACCATCAGCATCCCGGTAAGCTAAATCACCCGTTACATATTTCAAAGGAAATTCTTTAAAATAAGTTTTTACAAATCGTTCATGATCGTTGTAAACGGTTTGCATCATACCTGGCCAAGGTTGAGTAATCACTAAATTTCCCATCTTGTTTTCAGCAAGTTCTTTGCCTTTATCATCAACAATAGCTAACGACACTCCAAAAAATGGCCAGGCTGCTGAACCAGGCTTAAGCGGTGTAGCTCCAGGTAAAGGACTAATCATGATACCGCCTGTTTCTGTTTGCCACCAAGTATCGACAATAGGGCAACGTTTCTCACCCACCACTTCGTCATACCATTTCCATGCTTCTGGATTAATAGGTTCGCCTACCGTGCCCAATATTCGCAAACTTTTTCGACTAGTTTTTTTTACCCATTGATCGCCTTCATGCCGTAATGCTCGAATAGCAGTTGGTGCGGTATAAAAAATATTGACTTGATGCTTATCAATAACCTCCCAAAGGCGCGCGGGAGTGGGGTAATTTGGAACACCCTCAAATAATAGAGTGGTTGCACCATTTAATAAAGGGCCATATATGCCATAAGAGTGGCCAGTAATCCAACCCGCATCAGCTGTACACCAATAAATTTCACCTGGATGATAATCAAAAATAAATTGATGTGTGATTGCAATATAAACTAAATAGCCACCTGTTCCATGCAAAATGCCTTTTGGTTTTCCGGTAGAGCCAGAAGTATATAAAACAAATAAAGGATCCTCTGCATCCATTATTTCAAAAGGACAATCAGCTGGTTGCTTGGCAATCAGCTCGTGATACCATCTATCACGTTCTTTTTGCATAGCAACCATTGTTTTTGTACGTTGCACAACAATAACATTGTTTACTTTTAGACAATCTTGCAAAGCCACATCGACATTTTTTTTAAGCGGTATAATTTTATTTCCTCGTCTACCTTCATTAGCTGTAATAACAAGCCGACAATCAGAATCTACAATTCTAGTTTTTAATGATTCAGCCGAAAAACCTCCAAACACCACCGAATGAATAGCGCCAATACGGGCGCAAGCAAGCATAGCAACGGCAATTTCAGGAATCATGGGCAAATAAATGCAAATCCGATCGCCTTTTTTGATACCTAGTTGTTTTAAGCCATTGGCAAACTGACCTACTTTTTCATACAATTCTTGATAAGTCAGGTGGAGCGAATCTGTAGGATCATCCCCTTCCCAAATAATCGCGATTTGTCCGCTACGTTTGGCAAGATGCCTATCCAAGCAATTAAATGCCGCATTTAATTTTCCACCTTGAAACCAACGCACATCCAACCGATCCCATCCACCGCTTAACGCTTTATTCCACGGTTGTTGCCAAGTAATAAATTTTCTAGCTTGTTCGGCCCAGAATTTTTCAGGATTTTCTAGAGATTGTTTATAAATCGCATGATATTGTTTGGTATGAATGTAAGCATTTTTTAATATGCTTTTAGGCCGCATCTTGACATCGTAAGTCATAATAACCCCATAAAA
>MGXW01000113.1 GCA_001801495.1 Gammaproteobacteria bacterium RIFCSPHIGHO2_12_FULL_37_34 | reverse complement strand
AATAAAAGTTTTTTTAAAAAACTAATCGTTCATTTAACGCCATCAGAGCAGAAACGCTTCTATCGGCTCATGTATTATGCTCTGTTGGTTGGCATACTGGAGGTATGTAGTTTATTTATTGTTTTACCCTTTGTAACAATAGTACAAAACCCATCGTTTGCCATGAACAGCTTCATCATTCTAGGCATCACCGCACACCTTAATCGTTTATCATTCATTCTGATAAGTGGTGCAACGTTATTAATGATTTACATTATTAAAAATGGGATGAGCCTGATCTATATATTTTATATCCATCAATTCTCTGGCAATGTGCATACAAGATTATCTCAATCACTATTATCTAATTATCTCAATACTGCTTATGAAACATTTATAAAAACAAACGCGACTGATTTTCAGTTGGCTATAACGCAATATACCACGATATATCGAGATACCTTGGTTAATTTTTTATTGTATATTTCAGATATATTACTACTAATCATTATTGTGGTTCTTTTATTCATCGTAAACAATCAAATAACGCTTATTATCATGGGGGCATTTTTTCTAAATTGTTTTTATATATTGAAATATTTCTCTCGAAAAAGTACGGCTATTGGAATAACAAATAAAAAACAACTGTCCATTACAAACAAATTAATCTATGACGCGTTATTTAATATAAAAATTGTTAAATTATTTTTTATGGGAAACATGATTGAAAAAAACTACCATAAAGAAGTGACTGTTCTTAATGAAATAAATTCAAAATACAAAATATATGCTTATGTGCCGCGTCATTTGGTGGAAATTTTTAGCTTTTTTATGATTGTTGCAAGTGTTGCCATAGGAACATATTCTGCTGGAAACATCGATAAATTTTTACCAACAATCGCTTTATTTATGTTGGTCATTCTAAAAATCTCTCAAATTTTGATGAGAATGAGCAGCACGATTAACGCACTAAAATACAATGAAGCGATCATCGATACCTTTAATACTCAAGAAAAAAATTGCGTAAAAAATCATCCTGTAGAATCGATTGACTTTAAGCGTACTATTTATTTTAAGGATGTTACATTTGTTTATCGTGATGGCCAAGAAATCTTTCGGAACATTCGTTTTCTGATTAATAAAAACGATAAGATTGGCATAACAGGTGCAAGTGGCGTCGGAAAATCTACGTTATTAGATGTGTTGATGGGTTTTCTAACACCAACATCCGGAGGATTATATGTTGATGATCGCAAGATCAATCATCGAACTATTACTAGTTGGCAACGAAAAATAGGTTATGTTCCACAAGAAATATTCTTATACAACGATTCCATTTTGAAAAACATTGTTTTAAATAGAGCGTTTAATTATGAAAAATTGATGATGGTTCTTAAAAAAGCGCGCATTTATGATTTTTACATGTCGCAAAACGGCGGTGATACGATTGTCGGTGATCATGGTAATGTATTATCTGGTGGACAAAAACAACGCGTTGGCATTGCTCGAGCATTATATGGTAATCCAGAAATACTCATCTTAGATGAAGCAACTTCTGCTTTAGATGAAGTAACCGAACAAAAAATTTTAGATGAAATCTATTCTGAGAACTCAGATAAAACCATCATCGTAGTTTCACATCGAAGCACTACTTTGAAATATTGTGATAAAATTTATACCATTTGCGATCTTAGCAGATAAGCTACGAATGCATGAAAATACTTGACATTTTTTTGTCATGGAAAGAAGATGAATAGAAAGTACAACTAATTGAATTCGCATTTTAGATATTCATCGAGAGAATAATGGAGCTCGCGAAAAACAAAATAGCCCTAGAACCAAAAAAAGACATTCCAACCGTTACTACAACAGGGAAAAGGCTACAAACCCTAATTGATGGAGTCCACATTCATCAACAAGTAACGCAACAAGATGCTCGTGGAACACTGACAGAAATTTATAGTCCTTTTTGGGCTTTTGATACGATTCCATTGGTTTATATTTATACGGTATCCGTTCATCCAACTAAAATAAAAGGATGGGCTGTTCATTATGTACAAACAGATCGATATTTTTTTTATGCCGGGTCAGCAAAACTTGTGCTTTATGATAGCAGACCAGAATCTTCCACTTACAAGCTAATTAATGAATTATATTTTAGTGAAACAAATCGATCTATCATTCTCGTTCCCCCTCACGTTTACCATGCCATACAAAATGTTGGAACAACTGAAATTCTACTGATCAATTTTCCAAGTCATGTGTATCAACATGATGATCCTGATAAATATACATTATCATTAGACAATCATCTGATCCCTTATACATTCGATTCCAAAATTAATCTGCTATAAACACAAGGCTAACTTGCTCATCTTACGCAATAACTAGCTGTTAACTGCATGTTGACTCTCGATACTCCAAACACAAGGGGTGTCGCGGAAGGAGGGCTCCCACCGCGCGCAGGTACGAGCACGGTGGGATACCTGCAGCGACGAACCCCGAGTAATGCAACCTCCGCCAGTCAACATGCAGTTAACAGCTAGTTATTGCGTAAGATGAGTTATGGAGTTAAATCGCGCCCACTAGTCGTGGAATTTCGCTTACCATATAAATAGGAACCGATAAAATCCGTCCATCAAAGTTTAATGGTTGTTGTGAGACACGAATACCCAGCTTCATCTTTCTTTCATTCATTAAAAGATGCAATGATTTTAATTGGCCTGTTGAACCTGCTTTTACTTCAATAGGAATAATTTCAGAGCCAACCGTTATGATAAAATCAACTTCTGCCATACTGGATTTTTTCTCGCGGCACCAGAAATACAATCTGGCTTCTTCATAATGAGGCGTATATGCTAACAATTCTTGGCCAACAAATTGCTCTGCAATGGCTCCACGATTTACCAAAATAATATTATCCAACAATAATTCTGCTTCGATACGGCTTGCATATACCATAAGCCCCACATCAAGAAACAAAATTTTAAATTTTTTTTCGTTCATTAATGTAATTAAAGGAATACCTGATGCAGCTGTGCTATAAACATAATACATAAGCCCCGCATGCTGTAATAATTCCAGTGCTGCTCTAATATATTGCGATCGCACATCTGGATCAACTTTGGAATATTTAAAATGATCTCCTACCATCCCTGGTGTTTTCTCAAAAACTCGTTGCAGATATTTAATCTGGGTATGCTTCGAATATTTTCCAAAATCTTGTCTATAGTTATTTAACAAAATAGCTTGTTGCAATCGGCATTGATTAAAATCATAATGTCGCGATAGACTACCAAGCGCATTAACTTCAGAAGAAAGATAAGCTTTCAATACACTTGGCATCCCACCCAACCCCATATAATTCCTTACCTGCTTTAAAAGTGCTTGATGAACCGTATCTGCTATCGGTTTTTTTAAATCCTCTTGCTCTATAAATTCACGTAGATCTCGATAACCCATTGCTATTAAATATTCTTTAAATGATAAAGGCTTGAGATAAAACGACTGCACTCTTCCAACCGGCATGCGAAAATTTGCGTCATTTAAGGTAAATTCTAGCAATGAACCAGCACCAATCACATGCAACTCTGGTAATTGCTCTTTGAAATACCGTAATGCACGAATCGCATTCGGACAATCTTGAATTTCATCTAAAAATAATAATGTTTTTCCAGGCTCAATTTTGTGGTGCATAAGCAAAGAAAGTTTCTGAAGAACATCGTGTGGATTTAAAGTCTCAAAACAAGACCCTAATTCCGGCTGCAATTCAAAATTAACAATCAATATATTATTAAAATGATCACGCCCAAATTTCTCAACCACATACGATTTACCCACCTGACGAGCGCCACGTAAAAGAATAGGTAGATGGTTTGTTTGCTGCTTCCAATAAAGCAGGTCTTTTTCAATATCACGATCCATGGGTATTGCCTATTTAATAAACACAAGATACCTTGTATTTTGACAAAAAAGGTGATGAAACACAAGGTTATTATTGCTTGATTTATGATAAATAGAAGGGTATTAAACAGCTCCTGAAAACCATTCTTGACTACTTGCGATGCTACGAGCAACAGCTGAGGTGATGATATTTTTAGCTACTAATCCTTGTAGATATTGGTCCATGGTACACATACCCAAATTACCGCTGGTTTGAATAGTCATCGTCATATGCGAAATTTTATCTTCACGAATTAAATGACGAATGGCAGGAACTGCTAACATAATTTCAAAAGCAGGTATTCTACCCCCTGCTGTCTTTCTAACTAGGGTTTGGCAAATCACAGCTTGAACAGTCTCCGCTAAAAGATTTCGCACCCGATTTTTTTCTTCTTGAGGAAAAACATCGACAATACGGCCAATGGAAAGAGGGGCGGAACTTGCATGCAATGTAGTCAACACTAAATGGCCCGTTTCCGCCGCCATTAATGCAAGACGAATTGATTCTAAATCCCGCATTTCTCCTAATAAAATAACATCTGGGTCTTGCCGTAAGGCAGAGCGCAATGCAACTGAAATATCATGAGTATCACGGCGTACTTGTCGTTGTGTAATTAAACTTTTTTTATTTTTATAAATAAACTCGATAGGATCTTCAATCGTAATGATATTACAGATACGCATGGTGTTAATGTAATCTACCATTGCTGCTAAGGTGGTGCTTTTTCCACAACCCGTTGCTCCAGTAACTAAAATCATACCGTGCGAAAGTGAAAGTAAAGGTTTTAAAGTAGAAGGTAACCCTAATTTTTCAAAAGGAGGAACTTCTTCTGGAATAATACGAAATGCCGCACCTATCCCCCATAATTGATGCCGTACATTAACTCGAAAATTACCAATATTGGAAACAGCGAGCGCCATATCACATTCTAATGTTTTTTCAAAATCCTGTTGTTGATCTGGCGTCATAATACTATCAATCAAACGCTTGATGATCTCGGAAGAAAGCGGAGCAGCATCTTTTACAGCAACAAGATCGCCGTCAACACGCAAAGTAGGAGGTAAGCGAGGAACTAAATGTAAATCAGATGCTTTTTCATCTACACTAATCTTTAACAATCGTTCAATTTCTTTGTCTATTTCCATACGACTTTGCCTATTTTGTTGGTTTGCTATTTACTCAGTACACGACAAAATTTCCATTGACCCTTCGTGCTTCGAGACGTCGCGCTGCGCGCGACGTCTCGAAGCACGAACGGAAAACAAAATCGATCTCCTCAGGACAAACGGAAATTTTGTCGTGTACTGAGGCTATTTAAAAATATTGTTGCAAAAATAAATCGAACTTGTTTAAATGATCAAAAGATAAAATAATGCTACATTATTTTATCTTTTCATACAAGGAGCATCGTATTGTGTACAAAATACTATTCACCATTATTAGTATAATTGCAATTATCGCCTCATCTGTCTATGCAGAAGAAACAGCCACAACATTTATACTGAGTACCAACGCTTTTCTCGATCAAGGAGCGCTGCCTGTTCTTTATACGTGCGATGGAAAAGATGTATCGCCACAATTTGAATGGGCGGGATTGCCTGCTAAAACTCAATCACTCGTATTTATTATGTCAGACGCTAAAACACCTAGTGGGATTTTTTATCATTGGGTACTCTACAACATTCCAACTTCCACAACTCATTTACCACAAGGTACAGATAAACCAACAGGATCGCTAATAGGAAAAAATAGTTTTGGTAAACTTCAATATAATGGCCCTTGTCCGCCAAAAGGAAGTGCTCACTCTTATGAGTTTACATTATATGCGCTTGACTCAAAACTAACGCTTCCAGCCGAAGCAGATGCGAAAACTGTACTTGATACAATCCAAAAACATATGTTAGGGAAAACACAATTGACCGCGGTTTACAGTCGTTGGATAAGATAACGTTCAAACCATTCCTTTGCCAATTGTGCGACTACAGCCAACTTGCCTGGTTCCTCAAATAAATGAGTAGCGCCAGGAATGATTGTTAACTCTTTCATACATTGTAATGCTTTAAACGCTTGTTGATTAAATGCAATAACTGATTCATCATCACCACCCACTAGTAATAATGTTGCTGCTTTTACTTGCTGCAACGCAGGTCCTGCAAGATCTGGTCGCCCACCGCGTGAGACAATGGCTTGAATAAGATTTTGCTCTTGTGCGGCTGCCAATAAAGCAGCACCCCCGCCTGTGCTTGCACCAAAATAACCTATGAGCAATTTTTGTAATAACGATTGGGTCAATATCCAATTGGTCGCAGCTAATAATCGCGTTGCCAACAACTCAATATTGAATCGATATTCTCGTGTATGCTCATCAATTTTATCTTCTTCCGATGTCAACAAATCAAATAATAAAGTTGCTATATTGGCTTGTTGTAATATGTTTGCAATAAATTGATTACGAGAACTAAACCGACTACTACCACTGCCATGAACAAATAAAACAATACTTGTTGCTCTTTTGGGAACATGCAAAATTCCATCCAAATGGATATCCCCGCAAGGAATAATAGTAGAATAGTCGTTATCGATTGCAAATTGATTCATGAAACTTATCCTAGATAACTTTCTTTTAATAACGCGCGAACTTCATCATCTTCTGTTTGTGAAAAATTTTCATACCATGCTCCAACTGCATAAAATTGGTTTGGCCGCAATGGACAAATCACTTCATCAACTAATAACCGTAATTGTTGGCATAATGATTCATCAGCTACAGGTACAGCAATGATCACACTCGTTGGATGAAATTGATCTAATGCTTTAATCGCAGCACGCATGGTTGCGCCTGTTGCAATACCATCATCCACAAGAATAATAGTTTTATCGCGCAAATGAGGAGGGGGGCGATGTCCACGATAAGCTATTTCACGACGTTTTATTTCTTCTCGTTCGGTATTGATCACTTGTTTGATAGCATCGGGCGAAATAGCTAAATCTCGAATAATCTCATCATTAAAAACAGTAACATCACCTGTTGCGATTGCACCCATCGCAAGTTCCTCATGCAAAGGCACACCTAATTTACGTACAATAAAAATATCCAGTGGAACTTGTAATGCTTTAGCAATTTCAAAAGCAACTGGTACCCCCCCGCGCGGTAAGGCTAATACAATTACATCAGCGCGTTTAGCATACGCATGTAGTTCATTTGCTAAAATCTTTCCTGCTTCTTGTCGATTGAGATATTGTTTCATATACTGCTATGATACGATACGTATCATGTTATTTACCAACACAAAAATTTGAAAAAATCTGTCCTAACAAATCATCAGAAGTAAATTGCCCTGTTATTTCACTTAAAGCAAGATGCGCAAGACGTAAATCCTCCGCTGCTAATTCATAGGATAACGTTTTGAATTGAGTAACGCTTGCTTCTAAATACATCTTTGCGCGCGACAACGCATCAAGATGTCGTAATCTAGCAAGAAAAACACCTTCTGATGTTTCATTAAAACCCACCTGGGTTTTAATGTGATTTTTTAGCAAATCAATGCCCAATCCTTTTTTAGCAGATAATGAAACAACCACCTGATTACCCACAGAAATACTTGGTGACTCATCAATTAAATCTATTTTATTGCGAACAAAAATGATTGGTTTGCAAGATAAAGCGAGCGGCAATTCTTCTACACTATTTGTTGTTTGTCTGCTCGCATCAATGAGATAAAGCACAACATCTGCTCGATCCATTTCTTGATAAGCACGGCGCATACCTTCTTGTTCAATCACATCATCACTTTCTCGTAACCCAGCTGTATCAATAACATGCATAGGTAAACCATCAATCAACATCACATCGCGCAATATATCCCGCGTGGTGCCTGGAATATCTGTAACAATAGCAATATCTTTACCACTTAAACAATTCAGTAAACTCGACTTGCCCACATTGGGTTCGCCCATAATCACAGCAACAATACCTTCGCGCAATAAACTGCCTTGTTTGGCTTGTTGTTGAATGAATGTGAGTGTATTTAAAATAGTCTTAAAACGAGTTTGAATGGTTTCATCACTCAAAAAATCAATTTCTTCTGTAGCAAAATCAATTGCTGCTTCCATGTACGTACGTAAATAAATAATGTGTTCCTTCAGCTGATGAATGTGTTTTGAAAAATCACCTTGTAATGAGCGAATAGCGCTACGTGCTGCTTGTTTTGAAGAGGCATTAATTAAATCAGCGATGGCTTCTGCTTGAGTTAAATCTATTTTCCCATTTAAAAATGCGCGTTCTGAAAATTCACCAGGACGCGCTAATCGTGCGCCTAATGTAATGGCGCACTGTAATAACAAATCAACAATAACGGGACCGCCATGGCTATGTAATTCCAACACATCTTCTCCAGTAAAAGAATGAGGCGATGGAAAAAAAATAGCGATGCCTTCATCTATTATTTGGTTTTCAATATCATAAAAAGGAAGATAAGTGGCCTGACGCGGCGCCAGTTCTTTTTTAAGCACCGCCATCATGATTTGTTTAACCTGTGGACCTGATATACGAACAATTGCGACACCGCCACGTCCTTTCGGTGTCGCCATAGCAACAATCGTTTCGATGAACGTATTCATCGAGATTGCTTGGCTATCCCTTCCTTGCCCATTTTATGCATGATATGCCACTGCTGAAGGAAGGATAAGGCATTATTCACAAACCAATACAACATTAATCCCGCTGGGAAATTTGCAAATAACGCTGTAAAAACAATTGGCATCGCCATCATCACTTTTGCCTGCAAAGGATCGGGTGGGGGTGGGTTTAACCTTTGCTGCAAAAACATAGAAATCCCCATTAAAACTGGCAAAATATAATAAGGATCTTGTTGTGAAAGATCGCGAATCCAGAAAATAAATGGTGCTTGGCGTAATTGTACACTTTCTACTAATACCCAATACAAAGCAATGAAAACAGGAATTTGAATTAAAATCGGCAAACAGCCGCTCATGGGGTTTACTTTTTCTTCTCGATATAATTCTAATGTAGCTTGCGTTAACTTCTGTCTATCATCCCCGTAGCGTAATTTTAATGCTTCCATTTTTGGCTGTAGTTTTTTCATCGCGCTCATGGAGCGATAACTTTTATTGGAAGGATAATAGAAAAGCAATTTAATAATGACCGTAACCAAAACAATTGACCACCCCCAGTTACCAACCACGTCATAAATATGTTGCATCATCCAAAAAATAATAACTGAAATAAACCAAAACCACCCATAATCAATGGTTAGTTGTAACCCAGGCGCCGCTTGTTCTAATTGATCAGTAATAGCAGGGCCCACATATAATTTTGCTTCAGTCGATGCTTTTGTTCCTGGCGCAACGATGAGCGGTGACCCCATCATACCAATGGTATATAAATGATCTTGAGTCACTCGTGAATAATACGTTGAAACAGCTGTTTTTGGAGGAATCCAGGCGCTAATAAAATAATGTTGTATCATGGCTGCCCAACCATCAGGAATAGTTTGATTGAGATTAGTAGATAGCATGTCTTTAAAGGAAATTTTTTCAAATGGTTTTTGTGGGCTAGAAATAGCCGCGCCGAAATAAGTTGCTAAGTTAACTAAACCTCCATGATTTAATGGTGGTGTATTGGTTCGCATTAATTGCGTATATAAATTACCTGTCCATGAATGAGTCGATTGGTTATCGATAATATAATTCATTTTAATTTCGTAATGACCACGAGCGAATGTAAATAATTTAGTAACGGTTATTCTATCTTTTTGCCAAGTTAATTTAACAGTTAAATTGTTTTCTTCTTGAGAAAGCAAATACTCTGATTGTGGACTGACATAAAGCGCCTGGCCATCGCTTGTATCCGGCCCTTGCTTGCTCAACAACCCGCTTTCAGCAATATAACGTGTATTTGCATCATCATTTAATAAAACAAAAGGTGCCTTGGCATCTAACGATTCTGGATATTTTAATAATTTTGCGCTCACAATATCGCCACCACGCGTATCAATGCTTACTTCAAATAAATCTGTGGTTACTTTAATTAATTTTCCCTTTACTGGGGGGGCGAGAGCAGGTATGGGAGTAGATGGTTGGGTTGTTTGAGATGTTGCCGATGTTGTAACAGGAGTGGTCACACTATCAGGAACAAAGCGTCCTGCGGCAATCGTTGATGATTGCGTAATTGTCGCAGGCTTTGGCACCCAAGCTTGATATAATAAAAAAGCTAATATAACTAGCACAGCATATAAAGCAATACGAATATTATCTAGCATATTTTTTGTGATTACCTATCTTTTCGGAACTGGATCTATACCACCTGAATGCCAAGGATGACAACATAATAATCTTCGACCGCCTAAATAACACCCTTTTATACATCCATAAACATGGATTGCCTCTATTGTATAAGAAGAACAAGACGGTTCGAAACGACAACAGTAGCCTAATAGCGCACTAAACATAAAACGATAACAGCGAATAAGTGTGATTAAGCAATTTTTAATGAAGCAATTAATTTTTGCCATAAGTTATCTATATCATTTCGCCAAATTTTGGCGCCAAATGTGCTACATTCTGAACGGATTATAACCACAATATCAAGTTCTTTTAAATCTTCTTTGTGGTATCGAAAACTCTCTCGCACTACCCGTTTCAGTAGGTTTCTATCTACCGCACGCCTCACAAATTGCTTGCTGACAATTATTCCTAACCGAGCATGTTTCTGCTGATTCGGTTTAAATAGCGCTAAAAAATACTTATTCTTGATTGTTAGAGATTGACTAAGTCGCAGTTCTTGCTTTCTAAGTCTGTCAGTGCGTGAAAGTTTCGCCATGAAGTCAAACTATGGTGTAAGCCTTGCACGTCCTTTGGCACGACGACGACTAAGCACTGCTCGTCCATTTTTAGTAGCCATACGTGCACGGAAGCCATGAGTACGTTTTCGTTTTAAAATGCTGGGTTGAAATGTACGCTTCATAATAAATCCTGAAATATTTTCAAATACTTATCTATTAAAATAGGAAAGTATCATAAAGGAAAATAGGCGGCATTGTCAAACAAAGTATATTACCTTGTTTCAATCTCTTTCATACTTAAACGAATACGGCCTTGACGATCAATTTCGAGAACTTTTACTTTCACTACTTGTCCCTCACTTAATTTATCGCTCACTTGAGCAACACGTTCTCTAGAAATTTGTGAGATATGCACAAGCCCTTGTTTCCCCGGTAAAATATTCACAAGCGCACCGAATTCCATTAATCTCGTTACTGTACCTTCGTATACACCACCTATCTCAACATTAGCTGTCAAACGCTCGATACGTCGAATAGCTTCTTCACAAGCAGCTAAATCAGCTGCTGCCACTTTGATTGCACCATCATCACCAATATCGACTACTGTACCGGTTTCTTCAGTCAATGCACGGATAGTAACACCCCCTTTGCCAATGACATCACGAATTTTATCGGCAGGAATACGCATGGTTAAGATGCGTGGCGCATAAGCTGACATTTCTTGCCGTGGTCCAGTCATCGCTTGATTCATTTTCTCTAAAATATGCATACGGCCTTCACGAGCTTGTTCGAGCGCGCGTTGCATAATAGTTTCAGTAATACCATCTATTTTAATATCCATTTGCAAGGCAGTCACACCAGTCTTGGTACCAGCTACTTTAAAATCCATATCACCAAGATGATCTTCATCTCCTAAGATATCTGTCAATACAGCAAACTGATCACCTTCTTTGACCAAACCCATAGCAACTCCTGCCACATGGGTTTTAATCGGCACACCCGCATCCATTAATGCAAGACTTGTTCCGCAAACTGTAGCCATTGAACTAGAACCGTTAGATTCGGTAATTTCAGAAACCACTCTTAACACATAAGAAAAATCACTTGGCGCAGGTAAAACAGCCATTATACTGCGTTTAGCCAAATGGCCATGGCCGATTTCACGTCGTTTTGGGCTGCCCACTTGACCAACCTCACCCACAGAGAAAGGCGGAAAATTATAATGCAACATAAAGTTTTCTTTACGTTCACCGTCAAGCGCATCAATAATTTGTGCATCACGTTCGGT
>MGXW01000112.1 GCA_001801495.1 Gammaproteobacteria bacterium RIFCSPHIGHO2_12_FULL_37_34 | reverse complement strand
AGAGGCGATTAAAAAAAATAAGCATTTACCAGAAGAAATTGCTACTAAAGGTGTCATTTCTTTATCACGACGTGCGATATTTAAACGTATTGGTGAGATCTTTCTTGCAAGAAGTTCGATTAATATTAATATTGAGTATCTCGATGCACCAGAATTTTTTTGGCGCAACCCGAGTTTAGAGCCTTATTATATTATGACGAAAAAGTTTCTTGATATTCCAAGTCGAGTCATGGCGCTTAATCAAAAGTTAGATGTGTTGCAAGAATTGTTACACATTTTAAATAGCCAAGTACAACATCGTCATTCTAGTTTGTTGGAAAGCATTATCATTATTTTAATCGCGGTCGAAATTATTATTAGCTTGCTTCAATTTCATGTGGTTTGATATGCCTATGTTAATCTATTTGTTAACCCCAGGTTGTGATTTGGTGTTTGAGGAGAGGCTTTATCTGATGGTGTTTTTGATTTATAAAATTTAAATAGATTATCTATTTTGGTTCTGAAGGGGGAGGTATGATCTGGAAGAGAAGGTTTTGGTTTGCAAGCACTGTCACATGCTATTATTCCCTGTATCATGAGATCCCCGCCTATTATCGCAACAATTAATCCTAACCCTGATAATGGTACAAATCCAGAAGAAGCAACCATCATCATTATGCCTAAGCTAACTAAAATGACCCCGAGAGCAGTTATGAATGCTCCGGCTGCTATCATTCCCGCTTTTTTGGAATCTTGATTTTCATGAAGCTTGTATGTTTCTAGTTGGCTAACAAAATCATTTTTATTTTTTTCTACTTGGGCTATTTTAGCTTGGATTTTTTCTATTGAAGATGAAGATTGAAGAGAAGAAACATCCTCATCTATTTCATTAATGTTGTCAATTAAATCCATTAATGATTTTTTTAATTCGGTTTGAGCATTTTTATTTAGGTTGCTAGTTGAAATTTGATTATAAATCTCTGTTACTTCGCATGTAAGATAAGATACATCTAGGGAAGAAATAAAGGGGTGTGCTGATTCACAGGTACGGTTATTAGTATGCCTATTATGAATAGCAACCATTTTCTTACGAATTTCTTCAATTTCTTCATCAAGAGATAACTGACTGGTATTAATACCCGGTTGATGACACATCATTTGATTTGCTCCTCGAATTGATAGTACGACATTATTCTGAGTGAAGAATATCATTTAATGATTAAGGAAATATTATGAAAACAGGAAGCAGTATCCTTGCTAGCATTTCGCACGTTGAGGTGTGATGGGTGATATCTCGTGCTGCAACAATTGTTCCTTTACTTTTGCGACTGCTCCTACCGAATGACCCATGTATCCACCAGTATGATGTGCAGCAACGACACGGTGACAAGGAATGATGATGGGAATGCGATTCATTCTACAAGCTTGGCCAATGGCGCGTGGACTCGTATGTAATTTCTTGGCAAGCACACCGTAGGTCAGGGTTGTGCCGCTTGGAATAGTTTGTAAAGTTTTCCACACGCGCTTTTGGAATGGCGTACCTTCAATATGTAAGGCGATATTAAAAGGATGTTTTGGATAATCAAAATAGCGAGAAAGCTCATCGAACAATTGACGAATTAATAAAGTTTTCTCATACAATTTTGTAGAATGAATTTTTTTTCCAACAAGAAATTGCAATCCAGATAATTGGTTATGATATAAAGTAATACCAATTGGGCCTAAGGGGGAAGAATAAACCGCTACGAGTTTATTCTGTAGTCGTACCTTGATTGGCATCATCTTGTTGAATCGCTTCGTCAACGATTACTTCCGTATGATTGATTTTATTATTACCAGTTAATTTTTCTCTAATGCGTGCTGCACGTCCGACCAAATTACGCATGTAATATAATTTAGCTCGATGTACATCACCACGACGCTTCACTTCTACTGATTCAATGATTGGGCTGTAGCTTTGAAATACACGTTCTACACCCACACCATGAGAAATTTTACGTACTGTAAAAGAGGAATGATAGCCTCGATTGCGTTTGGCAATGACCACACCTTCAAATGATTGTAATCGAACTCGTTCGCCTTCTTTTACTTTGACTTGTACGATAACCGTATCACCCGAGTTAAATACAGGAAAGCCTTTGTGTGATTGCGTGAATTCGTTTTCTAATACTTGTATAATTTCGTTGCTCATTGGGATCTTCCATCTGTTCAATATAGTAAAAAACCATTTTAACATGAGTATTGTTTAAGCTAAGAGCGCTATTGATTTTTTTGTTGATAACCACAAAAAACTCATCCCTTTCGGATTTTTTGTTAAAGCGGACATCCTGTCCGCTTTTTATCAACAAAAAAATCAATAGCGCTCTTAGCTTAAACAATACTCATGCATTTTATCTAATTTTACCGAGTTTTTCGAGAAGTTTTTTGTAGAAATTCTTCAATAAATTCGGTTAATAAGCTTGCTTCTTCTGGGTTGAGCTGTTTTTTGGCTAGTAAATCAGGGCGTTTTAGCCACGTTTTACCGAGAGATTGTTTTAAACGCCAGCGCTCAATTTGTTGGTGATGCCCGCTTAGTAATACATCTGGTACAGTTGTCTCCAAAAATACTTCTGGCCGAGTGTATTGAGGATATTTAATAAGGCCAGTGGTTAGGGAGTCTTTAGCAATTGAATCTTGGTCACCCACACAACCTGGTATCAGCCGAGAGACCGCATCAATGACCACCATAGCAGCCAGCTCACCACCGGTCAAAATATAGTCACCAATTGACCATTCTTCATCAATATCGTTTTCAATAATACGCTCATCAATGCCCTCGTAACGACCTGCTATTAAAATAGCCGATTGTTGAGCGACAAGCTCTATAGCCATATTTTGGTCAAATCGTCTTCCTTGAGGTGAGAGATAAATCACTGGTGTAGGAGAAGGGGCTGCTTTTTTCGCTTCCATGATAGCAGCATGCAATGGTTTAGCCATCATCAACATACCTGGGCCACCACCATAGGGTTTATCGTCTACGGATCGATGTTTATCGGTTGCAAAATCCCGCGGATTCCAACAAGTTATATCGAGCAATTGCTTTTGTTTGGCTCTTCCTGTCACGCCGGAGTTTAATATTGCAAACAGGTCTGGAAAAAGTGAAATAATGCCAAACCACATTAACTTATCTCCCAATCCACAATCATCAGATGTTGAGCGAGGTCAATTTTTTTGATTACTTTATTAGGAAGATAAGGGATAGCATGTTCTTTTTCGCCTTTCACGATAAGCACGTCATTTGCGCCTGTTGCGATAAGATAAGCTATTTTTCCAAGCACGACGCCATCTTCAGTGACGACTGTTAAGCCTTCTAAATCAGACCAATAATATTCGTTTTGTTTTAAAGCAGGTAATTGGGAACGAGAAATAGCAATTAATTTTCCTGTCAGAAGGCGAGCTTCTTCAGGCGTATGGACGCCGATGAGTTTGACAATAACAAGGTTGTTTTGAACTTTTTTGTCTTCGATGTCAATGATGCGCCAATTGTTATGATCCTTTATGTACCAAGGCATATAATCGAGTATCTTAGCGCCAGATTCGGTATAAGAATCAATTTTTACCCATCCGCGTACTCCATAGGTAGAACCAATCCGACCTATAGAGATGAATGCTTTATCCGCCGAATTATTCATGATGGAATAAGCGTTTTAATTTTAAGCTTCAGCGGTTTGCGTTGTGAGTTTTGCAGCTGTTTTTTTATGGGTTTTTATTAAAAATTTGACGCGATCGGAGGCTTTTGCACCTTTGGTTATCCAATATTGAGCACGCTCTATATCAATAGTTAAGCGTATATCTTTACCTGCTGCAATAGGGTTAAAATAGCCAATTTGCTCAATAAAACGACCATTACGAGCGCGTTGCTTGTCTGCAACAACAATATGATAAAATGGGCGTTTTCTTACGCCACCTCGGGATAAACGAATCACAACCATGTATTTTCCTCTATTTAAAATGCCTTTAAAAGAGCAAGATTATACGCGAGATCTCAAGGGTTGCAAATACAATCATTGATGTTTATTCTGATTGGTGTCGCGCCTTGTTATGTACGGCAAAATGCCGTATAGTAGAAAGACAGCGTTTAATAGGAGTATACTTATTATGTCTTCTCCAATGTTGAAACACAAAATAGAAATGAAGCGGCTTGAAGCGAGAATTAGTACTGAAAAGAAAAAATTTTTGCAACATGCTGCCGATTTGGTTGGTCGATCACTAACTGATTTTGTCGTTCATTCAGCCTATGAAGCGGCAACCAGAGTTATCAAAGAATACGAGCAAATTCGTTTATCTTTAAAAGATCGCGACGTTTTTATTAAAGTTCTTTTGAACCCACCTTTACCTTCTAAAGCCTTATTGAATATTACAAAAAAATACAAAAGGAATGTGCTTTCTAAATGACAGATAGTTCAAGCCGCTCTGAATATATTATTACACGGTTAGATCCTCATCATGATAAACAATGGTTTTCTTGCGGATCGATCCGTTTAGATGATTATCTTAAGACTCGGGCAGGGCAAGATGCTAAGAAAAATGTTTCTGTGACTTATGTATTAACTCAATTTCATTCAAATAAAATCATTGGTTATTATACTGTCGCATCCATAGGGATTGATGCACGTGAATTACCAGATGAGATAATTAAAAAATTACCAAAATATCCCATTTTACCAGGTATATTATTAGCTAGATTAGCAGTAGAGAAAAACCATCATGGATTAAAGATAGGTGGTTTTCTTTTAGCAGATGTACTCAAACGAAGTTTGAGTATCAGCCATCAAATTGGAATGACAGCGGTGATTGTAGATGCTAAAGATAATAAAGCGAGTAGGTTTTATCAGCATTTTGGATTTATTGAATTTCCAGAAAATAAAGCTAAATTATTTTTGCCGATGAGTACAATAAAAAAATTATCGTTTGCATAGGGCGAACTACTTCTCCGACAAACTCAAAATGGCGGTAAGCCACTAAATGGCAGTTTGCTTTGTAGATGACGCATCAGTTTCATCGTGCCACCTTTTTTAGCCATTTTTTTCATCATTCTTTGCATGTGTTCAAACTGTTTTAATAATTGATTAATAGCCTGAATGGAAGTACCAGAACCTGTTGCAATTCGCCGTTTGTGAGAGTTTTTTATTCTCTCAGGAAAGCGACGTTCTTTGGGTGTCATGGAATTAATAATGGCTTCGATTTCTATTAATTTTTTGTCGTTAAATTGATCTTTAACTTGTTGTGGTAAGTGATTCATTCCAGGCAGCTTACCCATGATATTCATCACGCCGCCCATCTGATGAATTTGCTTCAATTGATCGCGAAAATCTTCAAGATCAAATGATTTGCCCTTCTTCATTTTTTTAGCGAATTTTTCGGCTTTTGCTTTATCAATAGTGCGTTCAGCTTCTTCAACTAGTGTGAGGATGTCGCCCATTCCTAAAATACGGGAGGCCATTCTATCTGGATAAAAAGCTTCTAATGCATCTATTTTTTCACCCATGCCAATAAATTTAATTGGTTTACCGGTTAAGTGGCGAATGGAAAGCGCAGCACCGCCTTTTGCATCACCATCTGCTTTGGTTAGCACTACCCCGGTTAAGGGAAGGGCATCGTTGAAAGCTTTAGCGGTATGGGCTGCATCTTGGCCAGTCATGCTATCCACCACAAATAATGTTTCAATGGGTTGAATGGCAGCATGGATGCGCTTCATTTCTGACATCATTTGTTCATCGATATGTAAGCGACCGGCAGTATCAATGATGAGAACATCCATCACTTTATTTTTAGCTGCTTGAACAGCTTGAAGAGCAATATCAACAGGATGTTGTGACGCATTGCTAGAGAAAAAATCTACCCCAATTGTATTTGCAAGGGTTGCTAGTTGATCAATGGCTGCTGGGCGGTAAATATCAACGCTTGTTACTAATACAGTTTTGTTTTGCGATTGTTTTAACCATTTTGCAAGTTTGGCAACAGTTGTTGTTTTGCCCGATCCTTGTAATCCAGTCATAAGAATGACAGCAGGAGGTTCCGTTTTAAGATTTAATTCTTCATTCGCATCACCCATGATGGTGATAAGCTCATCATGGACTAACTTAATCAGCACTTGCCCGGGTGTGAGGCTTTCTAATACTTCTTTGCCAATAGCTTTTGCTTGAATGGCGTTGATAAACGCAATTGCGACAGGCAGAGCAACATCTGCTTCTAATAAAGCAATACGGATATCGCGTAATGTATCTTTGATGTTATTTTCTGTTAGCCGACCTTGACCGGTTAAACTTTTGATTACTTTATTTAAACGTTCTGATAAATGAGTAAACATACTAAAAAACCATTTAAGAAAGATTGTGTGAGTATACCTAAAATAAGGTAGTGGCGAAAAGTATAGAATTCAATAATAATTGCTTTAATTGGATTGACACTAAAGAAGGACCCCACTTGAGTCGTTTTGAACTTATTTTTTATAGTATCATTCTCTTATTATTAATCATGTTGGCTGGATTTTTTGCTTGTGCTGAAACAGCATTGATGGCGGTTAATCGTTATCGTTTGCGGCATCAAGCGCGGTTAAAAAAACGTTATGCGACACGCATTTTGCAGTTATTGAAGCGACCCGATCGTTTGTTAGGCGTTATTTTAATTGGCAGCACATTTACTACTATTTTGGCTTCTTCTTTGGCAACCATGATTGCTCTGCATTTTTGGGGAGATACAGGTGCATTTTTAGTTGCTATTTTGCTTACTTTTATTATTTTAATTTTTGCTGAAATCACTCCTAAAACGTTCGCAGCCATTTATCCTGATCGCGTTTCGCGCTTTGTGGTTTACCCCATCCAATTTATTTTGCAGTGGCTTTATCCGCTGGTGTGGTTTGCGAATGCTATTGCGAATCGTTCCTTACGACTACTTCGTGTTCATGTGAGCAATTATTCAGTTGAACCATTATCCCGTGAGGAATTACGCAGCGTAGTTTACGATGCGACGGATAAAATCTCACGACAATACCAACAGATGTTGCTGAGCATTTTAGATTTAAATCGGTTGACAGTTGATGATGTCATGATTCCACTACATGATGTTAAAGGAATGAATATTGAACAATCTTTTGAAGCCATCATGGAGCAACTTTCGCAATTTCCGCAGGATTGGATAGCAGTTTATCGAGGTCATATTAATCAAATCATTGGTATTTTATATATTCGCGATGTGATGAAATTACTTGTGTTGCGCTATTCATTAAACGCGGAGTTATTACAGCAACAGCTGAAAGAACCTTATTTTATTCCAGAGGGAACCTTACTTCATATCCAATTAAATTATTTTCAACAACATCCGAACAAGATTGCTTTTGTAGTAGATGAATATGGCGAAATTCAAGGTCTTATTACATTGAATGACATTTTAGAAGAGATTGTTGGTGATTTTACTTCTAGTGTTTTACTAGGGAAGCACATTAAGAAACAAATTGATGGCAGTTATTTAGTAGATGGTGGCATTACGATACGCGAATTTAATCGAATATCAGGATGGGAATTACCTTTGCGGCGACCAAAAACGATTAATGGATTAATTGTAGAGCATCTTGAATCCTTGCCTCATACGGGTACCACAATGTTGATCAATGGTTATCCAGTCGAGATTCTTATTGTGAAAGATAATCGTGTGAAGCAGGCAAGAGTATTTCAACGGTTGCAAGAAATGTGAAGAGCGTATTATTATCTCACAATTAATGCAGCGACTACATTTCTATCTTCGGCTGATAGTGCATTATATGTTCGGCAAGCAGCGCTCGTGTCCATGATTTCAACCCCAATATTAGCATTAATTAATTCTCCGTAAATTTCAATAGCTGGGAATATTAGCGCGCTTCCTGTACCAATTAAAAGGATATGGGGTTTCATGGATAAAATGGGTGAGAGTGTTTGAGCAGTCAATTCCGTAATTGTTTGAGGAGCCCATTGTTCAATGAGTAAATGAGGCGCAATGATGAGGCTTTGTGTATATATTGTTTCGTTAATTTGAATCGCACCCGGTTTAAAAGACCGAATTTGATAGGTTGCATCATTATTATCTAAAGTAAATGTTGGCATAAACAAATTGACAGATAGGGTGTTGCTGTTTATGTTACCAGAATCGACGTTTAATGATAAGGATTAGTATGACTTCATTGCCAGGCATACCTCTTAAAAGTACAGCCATTGCCTTAGCCTTTAGTATTCTATTTGGTCCATTAGGATTATTGTACGCATCTTTCTGGGGAGGCATTCTAATGATTTCTATTGGAATGATCGTTATCAGCAGCAAACTTTTTTTCCCCAGCATCATTTTTTGGATGATATGCAGTGTTTGGGCAGTAGGAGCGGTTGAAGCGCATAATAAAAAAATATTAGTGATGAAAGATAGGAATTGATTGGACTTCAACATGTATGCAAAAAAAATTGTTAGACGTGATTACCCCAAGGAAGTTGCAGCTGCACTAGATGGTATTCACCCTTTATTGCAGCGTGTGTTTGCTGCTCGCCAGGTGGTTCACGTCAGTGAATTAGAATTATCTCTCGCGCATTTGCTTCCTTATCAATCTTTATTAGGAATAGAATCTGCCGCACAGTTATTGGCGGATGCTGTGATGCAACATCAACGTATTCTCATTGTTGGAGATTTTGATGCCGATGGTGCAACAAGCACAGCGCTTGCTATGCGAGCATTACGCAGTTTTGGGGCAAAGCAAGTGCACTATTTGGTGCCGAATCGTTTTGCTTTTGGGTATGGTTTGACGCCTGAGCTAGTCGCTGTTACAAAAGATTATATGCCGCAATTAATTATTACAGTTGATAATGGCATTGCAAATCATGCAGGCGTAGAAGCAGCCAAAGCATTAGGTATGCGCGTGTTAATTACTGATCATCATTTGCCAGCAGCCACACTCCCGCCTGCTGATGTGATCGTTAATCCCAATCAATCAGGTGATTGTTTTCCCAGTAAACAACTAGCCGGTGTGGGAGTTATTTTTTATGTGATGTTAGCAACGCGTCGACGATTAGTTGATTTAAATTGGTTTACCCAACAACAATTGCCCAAAACGAATTTATCTACATTATTAGATTTGGTGGCATTGGGTACAGTTGCTGATTTAGTACCATTGGATCGCAATAATCGTATTCTAGTTGATCAAGGATTGCGCCGAATACGCGCAGGGCAATGTGTGCCAGCTATTATTGCATTATTAGAATTATCCAATCGTGATTTTCGTGCGGCGCTTACCAGCGATTTGGGATTTTTTGTTGCTTCACGTTTAAATGCAGCAGGTCGATTGGATGATATGTCATTAGGTATTGAGTGTTTACTATGTGATGATCCCATTCAAGTTCGCAAGATGGCGCAGACTCTTAATAAATTGAATATCGAACGTAAGCATATTGAACAAGATATGCATGCACAGGCGCTTCAAGTGTTAGAACACTTGTATGCACGTTTAGACAATGAATTACCATATGGTATATGTTTATTTGATGAGTCGTGGCATCAAGGGGTCATTGGTATTCTTGCTTCGCGTCTGAAAGATCGTTTTCATCGACCGGTGATTGTATTTGCACCTCATCAAGAGGAAGAGTTGAAAGGATCAGCACGCTCGATTGCAGGGCTACATATTCGCGATGTTTTAGCATGTATTGATGCGCGTTATCCTGGGCTTATCCTTAAATTTGGTGGCCATGCAATGGCAGCTGGTTTGTCTATAAAAAATAAATCATTAAATGATTTTATTCCTATTTTTAACAGGATTGTCTCAGAACGCATTACCGAAACAAGCTTGCAACGTGTTTTATTAAGTGATGGCGAATTGCAGTCAGAGGATTTTAATTTAGAAGTTGCTCATTTAATTCAAAACGCAGGTCCTTGGGGGCAAGCCTTTCCTGAACCATTGTTCGATGACGTGTTTTGCGTGGTGGAGCAACGATTAGTTGGGGATAAGCATTTAAAATTAAGACTAGCTAAATGCGATAAAATAGTGGATGCCATCGCTTTTTTTGTTGATACTAATTGTTGGCCTAATCGTAATTGTCAATCCATTCGTATAGCATATCGATTAGATATTAATGATTATAAAAATCAAAAAAATGTTCAATTAGTTATTGAGCATTTAGAACCATTATAGCCATTCCCATTGCTACTATCTCTCGTGTATAATCAAATAAATTATAACAGAAGAAGAGAGGTTGGCTCATGATTCATTCGCGAAACTCGGAATATTCCCCTTCATTATTTATAAGCCACATGCATCAATTGATAAGGAATTTTCAAGAGCAAGTTGCGAGGTGTGAACAGGAGCATTTGTGCAAATTTTTAATGGATAAAATTCAAAACGTTTTTAAGTTAATTGATGAATCTTATCAAACATTTTCAACTACGAATATAGTCAATAAGCTCAACATCATTGAAAAGGATGTGATTCAAAATTGGAGAAAGCAATACAACTGGTATGATATAGTAAAAATAAAAGCAGCAGAAAAAAAATTAGTTACACAATTTTCAATTTTATTACAACTCTTACAGCGATTTGTATTATTTAGATTTTACGAAGATCGTTTTGATTTGGAACTTATTAATCTGAATCAGCAGGCTGAGAAAACAAAATTAGAGGCAGAAGAAAAAATACAGAAAAATTTAACTGATTATCAAGCAGATTATTTAAAATTCAAGAAGAAGCTTGAGGAAGCGCAACACCAGTGTCAAGCTCGTATAAGCGAGCTGACTCAGCAGATTATTGAAAAAAGAATGGCAGCATATGCTGCCTCAGCAATCCATTCAGCCAAGCTCGAGCAGTTAGAAGAATTATCCAATGCTTTTTCTTTCCAAGTAGAAAATAAACGCGCAAATTGGCCAGATAAAGTAATAAAATATTATGCTGCGCTCTCAATAATTCAAGAGACAATGCTAAAAAAAATTAATGAATTAGAAAACAAAAAAAATGATTTAATTCAACTTTATGGCTCGCTTGATGTCGATAGGGATCATGCCGCTTTGCTTGCGGAGCAATTTACATCTTCTTGTGATGATTATTTAAACCGTGTGCAGGCACTGGAGATGTTTTATAAAAAACATCTGGATACATTTGAAAATATCTACGAGCTAAATGTGAAGCAATATATAGATTCATTCGATTACATGGCTCAATCATTCATAGCGAAAGTCAATGATATTTCTGCTACATTTGATGATCTCACAGAAGAACAGAGCAGAGCTTTTCTTCGGAGTGTACAAAATGATCCTGATATAAAATCAATCCTCCATGCTTTTCAGCGCGAATGCGATATTCAAATCGAAGAAATAAAAAATAAACAACAAATAGTTGTTGATTCAATTGCACATTCAAGTGAATCCATGCAGCTTTTGAAAAAAGAAATTCATGAGACTTTCGAAGTGATGCTGCGTTTTAAAAAAGAGGCTGATACCTTTTATCCATTATTATCAGAATCCGATCAATGCTTGCAAGCAGCTTTTTTTGTGCAATTGTTTAAGATGACAGATGATTTGCAAAAACAATGGGATCGGGATACGCGATCAACAAAAGCGAGAGCTCAGAAGGCATTGTTGAAACTAGATCAGCCCACTAGCGGTATCAGTAACTTAAAAAGTTTTTGTCCGGTTTTACGAGAGCAATTGCTCACTATAGCCAAAGAAAAATTAGCTCAGTTTGTCAAACAAACCGTATTACAATTCGAACAGAATAAGTATCCAGTTCAATTAGAACGCAAAAAGCAAGAAGTCCATGGATGGATAACATCCACACTTAACAAACTATTTGAACGGCCTATTCATAAATTATCTTTTACTCCACAAATAAATAATTTGCATACAGCTTCTTTCAATGGATGTTCAAGAAATATTCATGAATTGCTACATGAATTCAAACAACGGCATCATTTGTCTGTTCAACCTAATATTATTCCAGCGACTCCTGTTTATACGCAAAAAAATAAAAAAAAATCATCACAAGATGCATTTTTTAAACGTCTTTTCACTAAACATTGGAAAGTAATGGTATGTACTGGATTAATAGTAGCAATAATAGCTGGTTCTATTTTAACAGGAGGTCTATTGGCGAGCACAGTAGGGATGGCGGGTGGTGGAACAGGGTTGCTTGCTATCATTATGGGTAAGAGTTTAGGAACGGCAATCATGATTGGTAGTATGGTGACAACATCAAGTAATATGGCGACCATAATAGGCGTGACCTTATTAAGTATTGGTACAGGTGTGATTGCTGGAATCAAAGTTGGGTTCATTGTTACTATGTGCGATGATAGGAAGGTTTCTAAAAAAACTAATTCGAAAGAACCACCTATTGAAATGATGAATCTTGGCGCGGGATTTCCTATGAGCGCAGGTCAAACAAATAGGGATAGTTATTATCAGGTAAACCAACAATTAAAGCATGTTAACGCTAAAGATGATCGAGATGATCAAGCAGCAGTACTTCAACCACCCTATGCAGGTATGATACATTCACACAGTATCCTTCGAACATGGTTAGGTTTATTTTGCTGTGGGCATATCAATGATCGTGATGTTTCAAGTGAACACATTCAGCATCAATCTTCTCATTATTCAAAATAATGCTATGGTTTTAACATGAGCGTTTATTTTACTCCCCAAGAATTAGCGCACTATGCTAGGCAGATTAATTTATTAGAAATAGGTGAAGCAGGTCAATATAAACTTAAACAATCGCGTGTACTTTGTGTAGGGGCAGGTGGATTGGGTTCTGCTGCTATGATGTATTTAACAGCAGCAGGGATAGGAACAATAGGTATCATTGATGATGATCATGTGGATGTTTCTAATTTGCATCGCCAATTACTTTATTCTTATACAGATATTGGATGTAAGAAAGTAGTTGTTGCACAAACAAAACTACGACAGTTGAATCCTGACACCAACCTGATTATCTACGATACACAATTAAATCGTACGAATGCATTAACTATTATTAACGAGTACGATGTTATCATAGATGGTAGTGATAATTTCGCTACTCGTTTTGTTGTGAATGATGCTTGTTTTCAACTTAGTAAACCACATGTATATGCGAGCATTTCTCGTTTCCTCGGGCAATGTTCGGTATTTACTATGAAAAACGGGCCATGTTTTCGTTGCTTATTTGATAAGAAACCGCCAGCTGATTTTATTCCTAATTGTGCAGAAAGCGGTGTATTGGGTGTATTACCTGGTATCATGGGTTCTATTCAAGCGACGGAAGCAATAAAAATAATTCTTGGAGTGGGCCAGTTATTGGTTGGTCGATTATTATTATTTAATGCCTTAAACATGCAATTCAATGAATTTAGTTTTAAACCAGACCCA
>MGXW01000111.1 GCA_001801495.1 Gammaproteobacteria bacterium RIFCSPHIGHO2_12_FULL_37_34 | reverse complement strand
GTAAAAAGATAGTCTTAACTTTATTTTATATAAAAGGAGAGTGAAATATGTCTAAAATTACTCCAAAGATCCGCCTATTAGCTGATCGAGTCGCGGTTGAAGCGAAGGAAATGGAAACAAAAACACCTGGTGGCATTGTATTACCAGACAGTGCTGACAAAGATAAGCCAGTGGAAGGCATTATTGCTTTTGCTGGTAGCGGAAAACATGTTGATGGTAAATTACAGCCACTGCAACTTAAAGTCGGTGATAAGGTATTGTTCGGTAAATATGCTGGAACAAGCATCAAACTTGATGACAAAGAGTACCTTGTCATGCGCGAAGAAGATGTCCTGGGTGTCATCGAGTAAGTGGAATTCGTTTAATTTATTAAAGAGGAAATTATTATGGCTGCTAAAGAATTGCGTTTTAGTGAAAACGCTCGCCAACTTATGCTGGCAGGGGTAAAAGACCTTGCTGATGCTGTACAGATTACCATGGGGCCACGAGGCCGCAATGTGGTAATCGACAAATCATTTGGTGCTCCGCTCGTTACGAAAGACGGTGTGACAGTTGCCAAAGAAATTGAATTCAAAGACAAATTCAAAAACATGGGCGCTCAGATGCTTAAAGAAGTGGCTTCTCATACATCTGATGAAGCGGGTGACGGTACAACAACAGCAACCGTGCTTGGTCGACAAATCTTTTCTGAAGGATTGAAGCTTGTCGTCGCTGGTTACGATCCTATGGATTTGAAACGTGGTATTGATAAAGCAGTTATTCAAGCTGTTGAGCAACTCAAAAAGTTTTCCGTACCATGCAAAGACGATAAAGCAATCGCTCAAGTTGGCACCATTTCAGCTAACTCCGACGAAGCTATTGGTCGTATTATTGCTGATGCGATGGCAAAAGTAGGTAAAGAAGGTGTAATCACAGTTGAAGAAGGCTCTGGTTTAGAGAATGAACTCGACGTGGTAGAAGGTATGCAATTTGATCGTGGTTATCTCTCACCTTACTTCATTACCAATCAACAAAACATGTCTGTTGAATTAGATAATCCTTATCTTCTAATCACTGACAAGAAAATCTCATCTATTCGCGATTTATTACCTGTGTTAGAAGCCGTTGCAAAATCTGGCCGTCCATTGGTGATTATTGCTGAAGATGTTGAAGGTGAAGCATTAGCTACCCTCGTTGTGAACCACATGCGCGGTATCGTCAAAGTGTGCGCGGTGAAAGCTCCTGGTTTTGGTGATCGTCGCAAAGAGATGTTGCAAGATGTTGCTATCTTAACTAAAGCACAAGTGATTGCTGAAGAAGTAGGTCGCACACTCGAATCAACTGTTCTGAAAGATTTGGGATCAGCTAAGCGCATCCTCATCACCAAAGATAATACCACTATTATTGATGGCGCTGGCGACAAACGCGACATTCAAGATCGTATTCAACAATTACGTTCTCGTGTTGCCGATACATCTTCAGACTACGATCGTGAAAAACTGCAAGAACGTGTGGCTAAATTGGCTGGTGGTGTAGCCGTTATTAAAGTAGGCGCTGCTTCTGAAATTGAAATGAAAGAAAAGAAAGCTCGCGTTGAAGATGCCTTACACGCAACACGCGCAGCCGTTGAAGAAGGTGTCGTACCTGGTGGCGGTGTAGCTTTGATCCGTGTCATGCAAATTCTCAAAGCTGCTAAAGGTGATAATGAAGCGCAAACAGTTGGTATTCAACTCGTTAGTCGTGCATTAGAAGCCCCATTACGTCAAATTGTTGCCAATGCTGGTTATGAAGCATCCGTTATCTTGAACAAAGTACTTGAAGGCAAAGGTAACTATGGCTTTAATGCTGCAACTGGCCAATATGGCGATATGTTGGATATGGGTATTTTAGATCCAACTAAAGTAACACGTACCGCATTACAGCAAGCAGCTTCCGTTGCAGGTTTAATGATTACCACTGAATGTATGGTAACCGAACTACCTAAGGAAGAAGCCCCAATGGGTGCAGGTGGTCATGGTGGTGGTATGGGCGGTATGGGTGGTATGGATGGCATGATGTAATTGATTACAATCTTCACAAAAAACCCTCGCGATTGCGGGGGTTTTTGTTGTATAGCACTCGTGTTAGTGATAGTAAACTTAAATCCAATTTCGCCAACCATATGAAGTTAACAGCTCGTTATTGCATAAGGTGAGTAACTAAGTATTTATATTGAATTAAACTATTTCGATTAATTCTGAATAAGGTTTTAATTGCATGTCAGCAGTTAATAGTCGTAAAGGTTCACAAATACACTGCGCGACCAGGACTCTATCGAATGGATCACGATGATAAGGGGGGAGTTCTGTGACAAATCCAGCATGTTTAGCTGTTAATGGGAGTTCAATAAATCCCTCTTTTTCAATGGAGTTGATTAGATCAGCTATTTTAGCATCCAGCTTGCCGACTCGAATTTTTATTGCAGCCTCCCAGATTGATACACTACTAATATAAACTTCGTGTGCATTAAGGATAATGGAACATGCTTTTTTAGATAAATGGCGATCATTTTTAAGCCACCAAATAAACAGGTGTGTATCCAATAATATATGCATTATTTGCCTTCAAATGAATCAAGTATGTCATCAGGTAAGGGTGCATCGAAATCAGCAGAGATACGGATTTTGCCTTTGAGTGTACCAGGTTTACGTTTAGGCTTTGTTACAATAATAGGAATTAGTTTTGCAGCGGGTTTCCCAGCTTTTGCGATAATGATTTCTTCTCCATGCATCACAGCATCGATCAGTTTTGAAAAATTGGTTTTCGCTTGATGAATATTGACTGTCGTCATCACCATTCTCCTAGGACTAAACTAAGTCTAGTCTATTTTTAATCTAAGATCAATCACTATTTGTGATTATTCAGCATTTTCATTGATAGGGAAAAAGACGCACGCGGGCACGCACACGGGACAGCAAGCAGCTTCCGTTGCAGGCTTAATGATGACTACTGAATGTATGGTAATCGAACTACCTAAGGAAGAAGCCCCAATGGGCGCGGGTGGTCATGGTGCTGGTAGTGAACTTATTAAATCCAATTTCGCCAACCATGCAATTAATGAGCGAACTTCTAAGCCATTCGGATACGTTTTTTCGCGATGTAATTCTTTTACTAATTGGATTTTTTTAGTTTTTGGTAAAAACTGATTGAAATAATTGAAACTGCTAGCTGGATTGGCATCAGACCATTTGATTTCAAGTAATAATGTTGGCTGATGTTCAATGCTGATTAAAAAATCAATTTCTCTACCATCTTTATTACGCAAATAATGCAAGGTTGCGCTCACCCCTTGTATATCTTCCAAAAACTGCAATTCTTTTAATAATGCGCATGCAACTAAATTTTCTAATCGCGCACCATCGCTATTTTCGACATGCGCATGATCATAAAAATAATATTTAGGTTCTTTTAATAATGAGCGTGCAATATTTTGATGATAAGGTGTAACGCGAAAAATAACATACAAATTTTCAAGCAACTGTAACCAACGCTTAATTGTATTAGGATCACGTTCTAAATCGCGTGCTAAATTTGCGTATGAAACTGTGGCACCCACACGATTTTTCAATAGTAATACTAACGATTCAATTACTTGAATATCTCTGCCCGTGTAAAGATCAATTAAATCTTGGCGCAAAATAATATCTAAATGACTGCGGCGCCATCGTTTGTAATAAGTAATATTATTTTTTAAAAAAGGTTCAGGAAAACCACCACATTGCCAAAGCTGCTCAAATAATTTCTCTGTATCGTGTGCATAAAATTGCATAGCTTCTTTTAAATCTAAAGGATGTAAACGAAATTGAAAATAACGCCCTGCCAAAGAATCTCCCAATTTTTTACGTAAATCAAGCCGAGCACTACCTGTTACCACTATTTCGGGAGGAAGACCTTCGACATCATAAATTCCCTTCAACCAACGCTTCCAGCCATTCATTTTGTGAAGTTCATCAAAAATGATTAATTGCTTTTGTCTATCCCAGTTTTTTTCTTTTAAAGCAAATCGACTTTCTACCGAATCATAATTGAAATAATCAAATGAATCGCGAAGTTGTTTCGCTAAAGTCGTTTTTCCGCACTGACGTGGCCCTGTCAATAATATGATTTTATTGGAAAGGTCTTGCTGAATATAAGATTGAATATAGCGTTTCATCCGACTATTATGACATCAATTCCGAAATAGTCAAGACTAAAACGGAATTGATGTCATAATAGTCGTGTTTAAGAAAATCTTATTATCAATTAATTTAATCCAAAAACGTTACCAATCATATTAATTATCAAAAAAACGAATGGTTCAATAACGCGAGAAAGCATCCCTGAAAAGAGTAATAAAACGAGAATTAAAAACCCATAAGGTTCAAGAAACCCCACATGATAAGCCAAACGTGGGGGTAAAATGCTCATCAAAACCTTGCCTCCATCTAATGGTGGAATAGGTATTAAATTAAGCACTCCTAACACCACATTAATCATAATACCAGCCGTTCCCATATAAACTAATGGAATGCCTAACCAACCGTTGCCACCTCCTTCAAGCATCATGCCCGTTTTGGCAATCAACCCCCAACAAAAAGCCATCACGATGTTAGAAAGCGGACCAGCTAAAGCAACAAAAGCCATATCACGTCTAGGATGATGCAAATTACGTGGATCAACAGGAACTGGCTTTGCCCAACCGAAAATAAAATTGCTTACCATCAACATCACCAAAGGAAGCAAAACTGTGCCAATAGGGTCAATATGTTTTAAGGGGTTTAAGCTGAGCCGACCAGAAAGCTTGGCTGTTTGGTCACCAAACCAAGACGCTAGTAAACCATGCGCTACTTCGTGCAAGCTGATGGCAAATAGTATGGGGATAGCCCAGATAGCAATTTTTTGAGGTATGGTAAGATCCATAGAATGGAAAGTATCTATGATCTAAATAAGATGTACAAGGGAAAAATAGGGCTTTTTCGGTCGTCTATACACCCTCGTAGACGACCGAAATTTGACTTAAACAACCGCAAAATTAATACCAATAGACCACAAGTCAGTACTTCCTGTAGCATGACTACCAGCAGCCTGAGCAAATTGAGCTACAACATCAGCTTTTGTAGTGACACTATAAATAAAGCCCAACCCCCAGTAAAAGCCAATAACATTGCTGCTTTTCGCAACGCCTGATAGAATAGCCATTTTCTGGGCATAATTATATTCAACCCCTGCTTTACCTAATGCACTTAACGGGCCTATTAATGGATATCGACCAGTTAATGCAAGCGGAATCGCGTAATGTTCCGTCTTTGCAATAATTGTGCCGTTATTTGTTTCTTTTGAGTTGTAATATTGAGTAAAACCTAATTCTGCTCCCCACATACTATTGATTTGATACCCAGCCACAACACTGCCTCCAGGACCATTTTCTTTCACAGTATTTGCTGATCCAGAATTTGGTTGATCGCGTAAATGTGACAAGCCGATATTTGCACCCACATATAAATGTGGTGTATCAAGCGTATATGTCCCCATTTTTTGACGAGCATTGCTCATTTGATCAGTTACACTATTCGCATAACAAATAGAAGATAAGCTGAATAACGACAAGATAACGAGCGTTACAAATTGAAAATAGGATTGAATAAAAGATATTAATTTCATAATTATCTTCCCTGTAATTAGACGGACATGAAACCGTTCCAACATCCTGACACCATGATACACACTATGACTAATAAAAAAATTCGACCCATAGTTAGCTGCATAGCTATTATCCTTTTGAAGAGTACTCCTAAACTTTAAATGGTACTGTTTTATCAAAAAAGTGCAAATCTTTTTTTCAATTAGAGTATATTTAATATACAATATATGGTATATTTATAATAATTTTATACAAATCAGGTGCTTATATGTTAGGAGTGGAAGCGAAAAATTTAAAATCCGATAAAAGAAAAATTTTATTCTTTTCTAATCTAGTCATCGGGCGGCAACCAACACGAGATCATATAAATTTTTTTAAAAGCTCCTCGGAAGAGATTATAAAATGCACAGAAGCACATATCTACATTCGCGGGGTCATACCACCTAAGATTCTTCCATCTGAACTCACTATTTCTCAAAATCTTTCATTTTCCATCTCCAAAAAAAGAGTAGCGGACATATTTAATCAGATATTAACCATTACTTGTAGTCCGCATAACTTTGCAACATATCTGCAGCCATTAAACGATGAGTTATCTAGTTTAATGAAATCTAGAAATTTAATTATTGACGAGAGAATAATACCTGATGAATTGTTTGCGGGCCCGGGATTTTATATTCCAGGAAGCCCAACACTGAAAGGCTGTACCAAAAAAAATAGGTTGCTTGATACTTTACTTCTGATGAAAGAACAAGCAGAAGGTGTAAATATGAAAGGTGCTCCAAAATTGGCAGGTATTCTCACTAATGAAGCAGCCAATCAAATTATTATCGATGGCGAAATTTTCTCTGAAGAGGAACAATTTATAGGTGCTTTTTTCCATAGTTCTTACATCCACAGACTCCTGTTGCAAGCATTATGGGAAGCAGTAAAACAAGGCGCGATTGATCTCACTCTAGATAAGAAAACAAAACAAAAACTGAGTTTTCGCCAATTCCTTGAAATGCTAGTTTCAGTCCAATATTTTGGAGACACATTATGGACACATGGTTTTGATTCAACTCAAGATAGCAAATACGTATATGAATATCGTTTGCCAAGAACTTATGCTGATATACCACACGATCCATCATTTCATGTATTACATAAATTTGATCCATCATTATATACATTTAGCCCGCGATCACCATATGTTGCTTATACGCAAATCCTTTGTTTTGGAAAAGAATTAAAATTACCTGCTTTACAACTTTATCTTCTAGATAGTTACTATAAAGAAGCTGACAAAGCAGTGCGGCATGCAGAAGATCATTTGAAAACCCCTCATACAAAATTTGGTACGCTAGAATATAAAACATACTATATACGGTGTATGAATATGCTCGCTTCAATGTATGATAGCAACTTTAGCTCTGTAGATGATTATATTTTCTTCGCCGCAAACCCCGAGATAAATTGGGAAATACCTGAAAAATATTTTGTTACTAAAAATCAACCTAACGTGATGAGACGAAGAACTAATTTTTTAAAACCCTAAATCATCTCTATCCGTTGCACTCACGAATATTTTTTTATAATGCTTAGCGTTCCCTCTTCATAAGCAGTTGCTTTAGGTTGCAATGCCGCCTTGTATAAAGGTGGTATAGCCATTAGGTTTGTCTCTATTTGATCACCAAATAGAACATCTTTCTTTAATTCTTGACAGATGCCATAAGCAACCATTCCACAACATAATGTTATTCCAATAAAAAGAAAAAAAGAACTGCCAGACAAATAACCGAGAAATGCAGGCAACATGGCTAATGAAAACAGCTTCGTTAACCTTCCACAAGATGCATGGCGAAGTTGGCTGGATTGCTGCACGGCTAATTCACCTCGCGTAACTAACCGATTCCTTTCACGAAAGAAACTATTTATTTTAAGCGGGCTATGTTGCTTATCTTTAAGTAGTTTTGGTAAATCAGGAGCATCAAGAGCCGATTCATTTGTTGACCAATAGGTTAAAGATTCTATTAACAATTGTTTGGACATGGGTAATCCTCTGCATTCTTTGCTTAAACGCTCGTAAAGAATTAAATCTGCATGGTTGATGATGGTAAAAAAAAAGGACTTACATACTTGACTCACTTGCGCAAGTGCTTCTTCATCTAAGTAAGAAAATAGTTGAACGATTAATTCAATAGGTAAAATACTAAAATAATTTGACTCATCTTCCACTTGAATAATAATATCACCGTTGTTCTTGACTTCCATATCAAGCTCTCCAAGAGTTCCTTTTTTTTGCCAAAAATGCTATTGTTGAAAACAACGTTGAAGGTGTCTTCGTGTGATATTTATTGGCTATAAAACGATTGCAGCGTTACTCATTTTCCTCATCAGCATTGCAACTGCAATTTATCCACTCAATAAACTAAGAACCAATCATGAGATTGATCATAATGAATCTTTCGAATTAGGGGAAGCATTGGCAAGCGGAATATTTTTAGGTATCGCTTTTTTTCACATGTTACCGAGCGCCATTAGCATATTCCACCAACTTTTTAATCATATGAACTACCCTATCGCAGAAATAATTTCCATGTTTGGATTTTCTTTATTGCTATTTTTAGAAAGATTATCACTGGATCGTTCACTCTCCCGTTCTCAAAGCATCATTCCTTACACACTTGCTCTTATTCTTATTATTCACTCCTTAACAGAAGGTGCCGCACTTGGAATAAGTGGTACGGGAACAGAAGCTTTAATTATTTTTATTGCCATCATTGCTCATAAAAGTTCAGATAGTTTTGTGCTCTGCATGATATTGATGCGTTATCATTTTCCTCTGTTACGCATCATCACCATTGTTACCATTTTCTCTTTGATGACACCAATTGGTATTGGTCTTGGCACAGGTTTGAGCTTGTTTACCCAATCCTTTAGCGGACAACTCGCAGAAGCCACATTTGATGCATTCGCTGCTGGCACTTTTTTATATATTGCCACTTTACATCATTTGCGCTTTCATCAACGCTTGGAAGAAGCACAAAGTTTGCTTGAATTTTCGTGCATGATGATTGGATTAATCGCCATGGGGGCAATTGCCTTACTGGTTTAGATAAATCCCAACTCCTTTACGGCATCACGTTCTTTACGTAATTCATCTAGCGTGAGTGCTATTTTTTGTTGCCCAAATTCATGATGTGTTAATCCTGTAATAACTTTAAGCCTACCGCCTTCTGTACGACATGGAACTGAAAAAATTAATCCTTCATCCACGCCATATTCACCTTGTGAACATCGCGCAATAGAAAACGTTTCTTCTTGAGCAGTATCATGCACTAAATGATAAACCGAAGTAAGCGCCGCATGTGCAGCAGAAGCTGCTGAAGAAGCACCACGCACTTTAATAACTTCAGCACCGCGTTTTTGTACAAGGGAAATAAAATCATTTTGTAACCAAGCTAAATCGGTAATAACGTCTGTAGCCGGCTGACCATTAATTTTAGCATGATAAAAATCTGGATATTGGGTAGATGAATGATTGCCCCAAATGGTCATCTGGGTAATAGCGGTAACATCGACCTTAGCTTTAAGCGCCAATTGGCTACGGGCACGTAGCTCATCTAGCATCGTCATCGCATAAAATCGATCGCGCGGCACATTGGGTGCATTGTTCATAGCAATTAAACAATTCGTATTGCAGGGATTACCCACAACAAATACGCGTACATCCTCTGCAGCATGATCATTCACTGCGCGTCCTTGAGAAGTAAAAATTTTACCGTTAATGTTGAGTAAATCCGATCGTTCCATGCCTTCTTTGCGCGGTACTGCACCTACCAATATTGCAAAATTCACATCTTTCATAGCTATATTGACATCCGCTGTGGTAATCACATTTTTAAGCAACGGAAAAGCACAATCACTTAATTCCATTCCAACCCCATGAAGAGAAGGGAGCGCTTGTTCCAATTCGAGCAAATTCAAGGAAATCTCTGTATCTGGGCCTAGCATTTGGCCTGAAGCAATACGAAAAATGAGCGCATAACCAATTTGACCGGCTGCACCTGTAATCGCCACTCGAGCATGTTTTTTCATTCGATCTCCTATTAATGATATAATTACGCACCGCGATATTCTAACGACAGAAACGATTGATGCCAATATTTACTGCAGATTTACCTCTTAGCCTCTATATTCACCTTCCTTGGTGTGTACGTAAATGTCCATATTGTGACTTCAATTCCCATGAAGTTAAAGATAATTTACCAGAAACCTTATACCTCGAAGCTTTATTACAAGAACTTGATGATCATTTACCCTTAGTAGCCAATCGGCCATTGATCAGCATATTTTTTGGTGGAGGCACACCTAGTCTATTTTCTGCCCAAGCTATTGAGCAGATTTTAAATGGTGTCAAACAACGATTGTTGCTTACACCGCGCATCGAAATTACACTTGAAGCCAATCCCGGAACCATTGATCAAATGCGTTTTCAAGCCTATCGACAAGCAGGTATCAATCGACTTTCACTAGGCGTCCAAAGTTTTCAAGATAACCAATTACAAACACTCGGTCGCATTCATGACCGCACACTTGCTATAAAAGCAATTGATATTGCAAAACAAGCTGGGTTTACAAACTTTAATATTGATTTAATGTATGGCTTGCCCAAACAATCTCTTGACCAAGCATTGGAAGATATACATACCGCACTTTCTTTTCAACCCACTCATTTATCTTGGTATCAATTAACCATCGAACCCAATACTTTGTTTTACCATCAACGACCTACCTTACCATCAGATGATTTATGTTGGGAAATGCAATTAGCTGGTCAAGCTGTTATTCAACAATATGGATTACAACAATATGAGGTCTCTGCTTATTCATTAGTAGAAAAACAATGTGTGCATAATCAAAATTATTGGGAATTTGGCGATTATTTAGGAATTGGAGCAGGTGCGCACAGCAAAATAACGGATATGAAAACAAACAAAGTTACCCGATTTTCTCAAATAAAGCATCCCCATGCTTATTTACATGCAACCAAACGTCAAATACAAAATAAAAAATGCGTTGAAAAAAATGATTTGATATTTGAATTCATGTTAAATGCACTGCGTCTACATCATGGCGTATCCTATGCGTTATTCACTCAACGTACAGGTATTGCACTAAAAGACATTCAGCCACTATTAAATACAGCCAAACAACGTGGGTTGCTACTCGATCATCCAACCTATCTTCGCTCCACAGCATTAGGCAAACGGTTTTTAAATAATTTAATGGAAATGTTTTTACCACCATCAGGAGGATCGTAGATCTAGACAACGGTTTAATGTAAACTAGTCTATATAAACTTAAACTAGTTGGAGTATAGACAATGACGATCATGGGCGCTTTTGAAGCAAAAACTCATTTTTCTCAATTACTAGCTAGAGTCGCCGAAGGAGAAACCATCATCATCACTAAAAATGGAAAATCGATCGCTAAAATGATCCCTATCAGCACAAAAACTACTCGTCATTCAACACGAGAGGCAATAAAAGCAATACGAAGATTTCGCAAAGGTGTTACGTTGGGAAAAAATTTGAGTTTAAAACAACTTATTCAGGAAGGAAGAAAAAGATGAGTCATTATGAATTTATTCTCGACTGCTCAATTACTATGGCCTGGTGTTTTGAAGATGAAACATCAGAATATTCAGAAAAAATCCTCGATGCTTTATCAGAAAACACCGCCTGGGTTCCTGCTCTTTGGTCTATTGAAGTTGCAAACTCATTAATTGTGGCTGAAAGAAAAAAACGGATTTCTCATATTAAAGCAATTGCTTTCAAACAACACATTGATACTTTTGCCATAAAAATTGATGATTATTTGTTAACAAAACCTATTGAACTTCTTTTAGACCTAGCAAAGGAAACAGGTCTGACTGCTTATGATGCAACTTATTTAGAGTTAGCGATTCGAAAAAATCTACCGATTGCAACATTAGATGTAGAATTAAAAAAATCATCTCAAAAAATGGGATTATCGCTTTATTAATGCAAGCATTAAATTTTAATCACACAAAAACTGGCCGCAATACCTATCAACAAAATGATAAGAAATACCTACCCCATAAAAATCAACGGAGCTTACGACATTACCAACCATAATGCGAGCCCAAGAAACATCTGCCACCCAGTTCTGGGATAAATCATAACTCATACCTACACTGATCATAGGACGATATAAAATTTGATTAGTCGATGGGCCACAATGCTTATTCAGGTCCGGGTTTAAATCACCTGATGTTGTGAGATAAGTAATAGCAACTCCAGCTTTGCCAAAAACATCGATCACTTTAATAGGTAACATGCCTTTTATAAGAAAATCAAAATCTCTTACGCGTGCTGTTGCACTTGAGCAGGTAGTTGTCCCCGCTGCTGTTTTATAACGAACATTAGAAAAATAATCTAACCCACCCTCTACACCTATATACTGAGCAAAATCATAACCCATGAAAATGCGCGTACCAAATTGGTTTGACCGAGGATTGCCCGGAGTAGTCGTTGCCGAATTTTCAACTTGCAATTGCTGTGTACCGCCACTATTTGTTGCAGGACCCGCCGCCAATCCCATATAAAAACCTGCAGCCACAGCATAAACTGCTGGCGAACAGCTAATGCTCGCTATCACAATCACTACTTGTGATAGGCGTTTCTTAAACCAAGCTCGCATCCATAGCTTAAGTTTATCTCTCATGATTTCCTACCTCATAGAAAGTTATGGCAAGAATAACATGGCGCACTGAAATTTACCTTCTTTTTGTAACTTCCAAAGTTGTGGATAAGTTGCATTTTTCTATCTAAATTTCTTTCATTAGAACGCTCGTTTGGCAAATTGCAATTCCCATATGCTTCGTCCTTCACGCATAGCCCTTGCTTCAAATTTAGTAATCACCGAACGATAAAGTGAACGTTCTGCATATTGTTTTTCAAAAGCCACGTTATACCATTCTTTTTGTTGTGATAATATGCGTAGCATATGCACAGCATAATCCTGCCAATCTGTTGCTGCATGAAAAGTACCACGGGGTTTTAACACAGCTATAATATGCCTCACAAAACTTTCTTGAATCAAACGACGCACATGATGCCGACGCTTAGGCCAAGGGTCAGGAAAAAACAATTGTACATGATCAATACTATTGACTGGTATACAATATCTCAACACATCAACCGCATCATACTCATACAACCGAATATTGGTTAAACCTTTTGAACGTATACCCATTAATAAAGCGCCAATACCAGGTCGATATGTTTCAATACCAATAAAATCTTTATCTCTATGAGTATCTGCTAAAGCTAATAGTGATTGCCCCGAACCAAATCCTATCTCAAGCAAACAAGGAGCATATCGCCCAAAAATAGTTTTTAAATTGATTTTACCGTTTTCAATATGCAGCCCAAATTGCGGCCAATACTCTATTAACGCACGCCCTTGAGATGTGGTTAGGCGACTATTGCGACGCTCAAAGCTGCGTGGGTGAAATGGTGATAAATAACATTGCATAGTTTTCTTATCTATTTGCGTCAACATTTTTCATCATAACTTGATAATTCTCATAACGCTTAGCACTGATTTTATTCTGAGTAACAGCTGCTTTTATAGCACAACCAGGTTCTGCCAGATGCTTACAATCCCGAAATTTACATCCACCTAGATAAGCTTGAAATTCTTTAAATCCTTGAAGTATGTCTTGTTTACTTACCGACCATAAATTAAATTCACGCACACCGGGCGAATCAATCACATCACCTCCTAATGGTAAATGATATAAATGAGAAGCAGTAGTCGTATGCTTCCCTATTCCTTTAACAGAGACATTGCTAATGCGTATAGGCTTCCCCTCGCAAAAGGATGCGATAATCGATGACTTACCTACCCCCGATGGACCAACCAAAACCACCCGCTTGCCTTTCAGATAAGGCGCTAAATTATCTAATCCATGTGTGGTGAGTGCACTTGTTAGCGCCACAGGATAAGGGATTTGTTGATAAGGCGCTAAACGAATAGTAATGGCTTGCTCATCAAGCAATAAATCCATTTTATTCAAAACAAGGATCGGTTGGATTGCCAATAATTCTGCAGCAACAAGATAACGATCAACTAAATATTCCGAAAAAATAGGTGGCGGAGCCATCACAATGACAATCGCATCAATATTAGCCGCGACAGGTTTTTTATTACCACGATGATCGCCGCGTAATAATAAAGATTGCCTAGGCTGAATAGATACAATGAAACCTGTCTCATATTCAAACCGCCAATGCACATGATCACCTACGACAGGTGTTGCCTGATTGCGACGTAATGGGCATTGGATCACTTGAGCATTTTTAGTTTCAACATTTACACTACTGCCAAAAGAAGAAATAACTAAACCAATATCTTCGAAAGAGTGGCTTTTTTCGTTTAATTTCTGCATGCTTATTCCATCTACAAGAAGGTACTTATTTTACATGAAAATCT
>MGXW01000110.1 GCA_001801495.1 Gammaproteobacteria bacterium RIFCSPHIGHO2_12_FULL_37_34 | reverse complement strand
TCCGTTTGCCCTGAGGAGATCGATTTTGTTTCCGATCGTGCTTCGAGACGTCGCGCTGCGCGCGACCCTCAGCACGAACGGAAAACAAAATCGATCGTCTCGAAGGGTCAATACCACTATAGCGCTTTTTTTCAAGCCTACAACCTTCCGCCTAAGCAAAATGAAGGGGAGAAGAAGAGGCGCAATAGTTACGTTTTCTAGATTATTCTATTCGCTTATCTGCTGCTTATCTGAAACTTGTTAAATCTTTCAGTTGTGGCTATAATGTAGCTACAGATGTAAAAAATGAGGGTTTGATTATGACTGATTGCATTATCCGTTCTCGAATTGACCCAAAAATGAAAGAGAAAGCGGTTAAGGTATTTGACCATATGGGGCTTACGCTTAGTGAGGCGGTTCGAATTTTTATTTATCAATCTGTAGCGGAGCATAAAATTCCTTTTTCTATCAATATCCCAAATCCAATTACACGCACCGCAATCCAGGAAGTAAAGGAGAGAAAGCATCTTAAAAAAACATCTCTTGGGCAACTTAAAAAGGATTGGGATAAAGCGTGCGAGAAATAATTGAAACAACTCAATTTAAACGTGACTATAAAAAAATTGCCGCATCAGGTCGTTATTCACGGAAAGAGTTTTTAACAACTGTAGAATTATTAGCGCTCGATAAACCGCCTCCTCCTAAATTACGAGATCATGCACTTATTGGAGAATGGAACGGATATAGAGAATGCCACATTAGATCCGACTGGCTGCTGATTTACCAAAAATCAGATAATAAACTTATTTTGGTTAGAACAGGCTCACACAGTGAGCTCTTTGCCTAAAAAGCGTAAGACCAGCCTATTATCAACTTGCGTTTAATTATTAAACTCGCTATTTTCATCATTTTCTTCTAAAAAATAGGATGAATGACTCATGTTAGCCATTGTTTTTCCTGGGCAGGGTTCACAAACAGTAGGTATGTTGGCTGATATTGCAACCAAATTTAAGGAAATAAAACAGACATTTGATGAAGCTTCAGACGTGTTACATTACGATTTATGGCAATTAGTTGAGCAGGGTCCTGCTGAAAAATTAGATCAAACGATCTATACCCAACCAGCCATATTAGTAGCCTCCTATGCTATTTGGCGCTTGATTCAAGCGAGACATCCCCTGCATCCGCAATTTTTGGCGGGACATAGTTTAGGGGAATATACAGCACTGTTATGCGCACATACCCTTGCTTTTTCTGATGCGGTTAAATTAGTGGCTGCTCGTGGACAATACATGCAAGAGGCAGTTGCAAGCGATGAAGGAGCCATGGCTGCGATTATTGGATTAGAAGAAAAAGAGGTGGCTCACATTTGTCAGCAAGCCATTAACCTTCCGCATGAAGTACTTTCCCCGGCAAATTTTAACGCACCTGGTCAAATTGTGATCGCAGGGCACAAGCCAGCTATTCTCCGCGCGCTGGTGCTTTCCAAAGAACAAGGTGCTAAAATCGCTATGCTGATTCCTGTCAGTGTGCCTTCGCATTGTAAATTAATGAAGGAAGCGAGTGAGCGTTTAGCAATCTTGCTAACCGATGTGAAGTTGCAACGACCTACGATTCCAATACTTAATAATGTTGATGTTAAGTATTATAGTGATGTTGATTCAATCAGGAATGGTTTAATAAGGCAATTGTGTATGCCGGTTCGGTGGGTTGAAATGATTCGGTTTTTTATTCAATCTGGCGTGACAACTATTCTTGAATGTGGACCAGGCAACGTGTTAACCGGATTGAATAAACGGATTGACAAACAATTGCAGTACATGACTACCTCTGATTTAGTCAGTTTAAATATGGTGTTACATCATGATTCAGCGTGAAGGATTGCTCAAAACAAAAATTGCTTTAGTGACTGGTGCAAGTCGTGGAATAGGGCGTGGAATTGCTCAAGCATTAGGGCGAGAAGGGGCGGTGGTGATTGGAACCGCAACAACTAAGGAAGGCGCTGATCAGATTTCTCGCATACTGCGCGATGCAAATGTTGAAGGTTGTGGTATGGTATTAAATGTTACTTCACAGTCCTCCATCGATGAAACCTTATTGGCGATAAAAGAACGTTTTGGAGTAGTGACTATTTTGGTTAATAATGCTGCTATTACCCAAGATAATCTTTTTTTACGTATGAAAGAGGAAGAATGGTTACGGGTGATGGAAACTGATTTGCATGCTATTTATCGCGTCACAAAGGCTTGTATTAGGGATATGTTAAAAGCAAAGTGGGGTAGAATTATTAATATTGGTTCGGTGGTAGGTTCAACCGGTAATCCTGGTCAAGCAAATTATGCAGCTGCCAAAGCAGGTGTGATTGGTTTTACTAAAGCTATTGCACTTGAAGTGGGTTCGCGAGATATTACTGCCAATGTTGTTTCTCCTGGTTATATTGCTACAGACATGACCAATGCGCTTAATGATGCGCAACGAGAATCCATTTTTCAACACATCCCTATGCAGCGTATCGGTTCCACTGATGATGTGGCGGCAGCTGTAGTATTTTTAGCATCACCTGCAGCAGGCTATATTACCGGACAAACGCTGCATGTGAATGGTGGGTTGTATATGAATTGAGGTTGCAAACGGATGATTTTTGACTACACTAACTTTTTATTTGAGAAGAGGACGAATTGATTATGAGTACAAAGGCAAACGAGATTGAAGCACGCGTAAAAAAAATTGTCGTTGAACAATTGGGTGTAAAAGAGGAAGAAGTTACGACAGATGCTTCGTTTGTTGATGATTTAGGTGCTGATTCACTTGATACTGTGGAATTAGTGATGGCTCTTGAAGAAGAATTTGAAACAGAAATTCCTGATGAGGATGCAGAAAAAATCATTACGATTAAAGATGCTGTTAGCTATATTGTCAATCGTACGGAAAAAGAAACTAAAGAAAGTTAATTTGCTCAGTACACGACAAAATTTCCGTTTGCCCTGAGGAGATCGATTTTGTTTCCGATCGTGCTTCGAGACGTCGCGCTACGCGCGACCCTCAGCACGATCGGAAACAAAATCGATCTCCTCAGGGCAAACGGAAATTTTGTCGTGTACTGAGGTTAATTTGTGCTGTAATCTTCGAGAATCTTCGTTTGTTTAGGGTGTATGGGTAAAAACCTGAGGATTTTGTTTTGAATAAACGTCGTGTAGTCATAACTGGTATAGGAATGGTGACTTCGTTGGGTCATACCGTAGAAGCTACTTGGCAAGCTATTGTTGCTGGTAAAAGTGGTATAGCGTTAATTGATCATTTTGATGCTGCTGACTTAAGTTGTCGCATTTGCAGTCGAGTGAAACAATTCGATGCAAACCCTTATATGCCAGAAAAAGAAGCACGAAAACGTGATTATTTCATTCAATATGGCATGGCAGCAGCCATACAAGCGATTCAAGATTCTGGTATTCAAGTGTTAGAGTCAAATGCTTATCGCATTGGTTTAGCTATTGGTTCTGGAATCGGTGGGTTACCATTTATCGAAAAATATCATGCAACTTTATTAGAATCAGGCCCGCGACGTATTTCCCCTTTTTTTATTCCTGGAGCTTTAATTAATATGGTTGCTGGTAATCTTTCTATCCAATTTGGTATGAAAGGTCCTAATATCGCTTTAGTATCTGCGTGCACGACAGGCACACATAATATTGGTTTTGCGGCTCGATCAATTGTTTATGGTGATGCTGATGTAATGGTCGCTGGTGCATCGGAGATGGCAACAACCAAATTAGGCATTGCTGGTTTTGCAGCAATGCGAGCACTTTCTACGCGTAATGATGCACCTGAAAAAGCGAGTCGACCGTGGGATAAAGACCGCGATGGTTTTGTATTAGGGGATGGCGCAGGTATGTTAGTGTTAGAAGAATATGAACATGCCAAAGCGCGCGGCGCAAAACTATATGCCGAATTAATTGGTTTTGGTATGAGTGCTGATGCATACCACATGACTTCCCCTGATCCTGAAGGAAAAGGAGGTGCGGCTGCGATGAATGCTGCACTTGCTGATGCAGGTATTTCTCCAGAAAAAGTTGCTTATATCAATGCGCATGGCACATCTACACCAGCAGGTGATGAGCTTGAAGTATTGGGAATCAAACGTAGCTTTGGAGATCATGCTTATCGTTTAGCAGTGAGCTCAACAAAATCAATGATAGGTCATTTATTGGGTGCGGCAGGTGCGATCGAAGCTATTTTTTGTATTTTGGCGATACGTGATCAAGTTGCTCCGCCTACGATTAATTTAGAACATCCTAGTGAAGGATGCGATTTGAATTTTGTGCCAAATCATGCACAATCGATGCCCATTAGTATTGCCTTATCAAATTCATTTGGGTTTGGTGGTACGAATGGAACATTGATTTTTCGAAAGATATGAAAAAATATTCATTTCTCTTGATTGTTTTTTTATTCTTCATTTTTACTGGCGTATGGCTATTTAATCTTTTTGCTCCTTCTGTTTCGAAACAAAGTGGAATGGTTTTTTATCTAAAGCCAGGAACATCTAAAAGTGCTCTTATTGCTGATTTGTCCAAACGTGGTGTGATTCGCTTTCCGTTTTTATTTTCAGTTTATGCTCACATCAAGGCGAAAACCTATTTAAAAACGGGGGAATATTATTTTCCACCCCGCTCATCAGCTATATCAGTTTGGCGACAAGTGACTAATGGAATAGGCTTTTTTCAACGACCTTTCACTATTGTTCCCGGGTGGACGTTTAAGCAATTACGTGATGCATTATTACAAGCAGAAGGATTGGAGCATCAATTGGCTTCTTTTAATGACAAACAAGCGATACGGCGTTTAGGTTATCCTAAACGGCATCCTGAAGGGATATTTTTTCCTGATACGTACTACTATACACGTGGATTGTCTGATTTTACTATTTTACAACGAGCCATTCATGACATGCAAAAAAGACTGGCGGATGCATGGCAACAACGCACAACAGGATTACCTTATCAAGATGCTTATCAAGCGTTAATTGTTGCTTCTTTAATTGAAAAAGAAACTCATTTAGATCGTGAGCGCCCGATTATTGCTGGTGTGATTGTGAATCGTCTTAAAAAAAATATGCTCTTACAAATTGATCCAACTGTGATTTATGGCATGGGGGAGCGTTATCAAGGCGTACTCAATAAAAACGATTTATTACAAGATACGCCATACAATACTTATATCCATAAAGGATTACCACCCACTCCTATTGCTATACCGAGTATGGCATCTATTGATGCTGCTTTACATCCCGCGCAACATCGCTATTATTATTTTGTGGCATGGGGTAGAGAAGGGCATCAATTTTCTGAAACCTTGTCTGCTCATCAAGCAGCTAGTGCTGTGGCGATTAAACGTCGTCATGGTTATTTTAATGAAGTTCTCGTGAGAACTATGATTAGTAGATTGATAAAGTTCCAGTAAAATTTAACAAAAAAGGACATCTATGTTACCAGGTAAATTTATCACCATTGAGGGTACAGAAGGCGCTGGCAAAAGTACCGCTGTGCAATTTATAAAAAACCATCTCCAGCAATCCAACATTAATGTGATTTGGACACGTGAACCAGGTGGCACAGAGCTTGCGGAGCACATTCGCAATCTTTTGCTGCATCCTATGAGTTATGAAGAGATGGAACCGGAAACAGAACTATTATTAATGTTTGCTGCACGCGCTCAACATATGAAAAAACGTATTGTCCCAGCGCTAACAGCTGGTCAATGGGTAGCATCCGATCGCTTTCTTGATGCAAGTTACGCCTACCAAGGTGGGGGAAGAAAAATTGATTCTAAATATATTAAACTACTCGATCAATGGATAGTAGGTGATGTGTATCCTGATTTGACTTTATTACTCGATATTGATCCGCAAAAGGGGTTTGAACGTGCTGAAAAACGTGGTACAGATAAAGACAGAATAGAACAAGAAAAAATGGATTTTTTTATTCGCGTGCGACAGGCCTATTTAGTTCGAGCAAAGCAAGATCCAAAGCGCATCAAGCTCATCGATGCAGGCCAGCCGCTATTTATGGTTGAAGATCAAATGCGTAGTATATTGAATGAATTTATAGAGAATGTTCAATGAACATTCTCTATAAATAATGACTCAGTACACGACAAAATTTCCGTTTGCCCTGAGGAGATCGATTTTGTTTCCGATCGTGCTTCGAGACGTCGCGCTGTGCGCGACCCTCAGCACGATCGGAAACAAAATCGATCGTCTCGAAGGGTCAATGGAAATTTTGTCGTGTACTGAGAAATAATGAGAACAATATGATTTATGCTTGGCAACAGAAACAGTGGCAGCAATTATGGCGCATGAAATGTGATAACCGCCTGCCGCATGCTTTGTTATTATCAGGTCTTTTAGGAATAGGTAAAACCCAATTTGCTGATCATATTGCTCAAACCATCTTGTGTGAGCAAAACAACCATGTCTCTCAACAAGAAAGTTGTAATAGGTGTCATGCATGTCATTTAGTGATGACTAATGTACATCCTGATGTGTTACGGGTTGAACCAGTACAAGCAGATGGCGCTATCGTGATCGATCAAATTCGTGAAGTCAGTGATTTTATCAATCAGTCTTCTTTGCAAGGGAAAAATAAAATAGTTATCATTCGGTTTGCTGATCAAATGAATCTCTATGCTGCTCATGCGTTGCTTAAAACACTAGAAGAACCGTCCCCCGGGTCGCTCATCTTACTCATTAGTCATCAAAATGAACGATTGCTTGCAACTATTCGTAGTCGGTGTCAACTATTGACCTTTCCGCGTCCACCACAAGAACAAGCACTGCAATGGTTGTGCGCTCAACTAAAAGATAAGGATAACAATATTCGTCCAGAATGGTTATTGGAAATAGCGCATGGCGCACCACTGGCTGCACTTAAATTGCTTACAGGGAATCTGTTATCATTACGACAACAGATTTTTGAGGCTTTTTATTTATCTGATGATCCTTTACATAGAGCAGCGATGATGCAAGATCAGCATGCTTTGCAAATAGTAGATTTTTGTTTAAGTTGGATAACTGATTTGTTGCGTTTGCAATTAAGTGGAGAGACAAATATTATTATTAATAAAGATTACACGAAACAACTGATAGAATTAAGAAAGAGCACAGTTGTGAGTCACAACACAGCATTGATGTTGTATTTATTGGAATTGCGTAAGCGCCTTTGTCAAGGCGTACATTTTAATAAACAATTAATGGTTGAGTCTGTCTTCATACGATGGAAAATGGGGCAACGATCATCATGATACCAGATGATGAGAATGAAAGAATAAAATATAAAAACAAAATTCTAGATCTTCTTCAATTGCCTGAATACAAAATAAAAGAAAATATTCAGGATTTACTTACTGACGATGATAAATTCAAATTTTATTTTCCAAATATTTTTGCGTTTACTTTTGCAGTGCTTCACTTTCCTAAACAGTATATCCCAGAGCTTGTTCGACGATTGCTTACTGATAAGCAATTTCGCCGTTTAGTTGATGATATTGAAGACTGGTCGTTGGTGATGCGTGAATTTCCAGATTCATATGCGAAAGAAATAGAATTCTATTTATTCACTCATGATGAAGCGTTTGATCGTTTGTTTACTGATATTCGAGTTTTTCATATCGCAATATCTTGTGTGCCAGAAATATTTGCTGATCGTATGATAGCATTTATTTTAAATAAACCCCAAGTGTTCGATCGTCTTATTCCTTACATTGACCATCTCGCGTATGTGGTGAATTCTTTTTCTTCGGCATATGTTGATCGCTTTTTACAAAAAGTATTAAATAGTTCTGAATTATATAATCGCTTGTTATATAAATCTGAACTATTATTTCATGTGATGATGATTTTCCCTAAAGAAATCGCGCAGCAGCTTGTGCAACAAGCAGGGTATACGTTACGTTTATCGCTTCGTACCCATGTCGTAAAAAAACATCCAGATTGCATTCCCGTCCTTATCCATTTTGGTATCGATCCCTATTCCGTGGATGATTATATGAATCATCTTGATCTTTTGCACAGTATTTCGTTATATCAACCACGTATGATTGATCAATATATTCCTCTTGCTTTAGCACTCGGCGTTCATCCTTCTCCCCGGCATGCATACTTGCAAGATAAAGAAAAAGGCAAACATGTTATTGCATGCTTGATCACATCTGCTGAACAATCAGAAAAATTATCTCTCACCACTATTTATACTATTTTATCGCTTATTCAATATGGCGAGGGAGCGGATTATCGAGATCAAAACAATAAAAATATTTTTCAGATTATGTATGGGTACCATCCTTCAATTAGGAACACCATTCAGTCGTTTGGTGTAATCGAAAAAGAATTAGCAGATAGCGAATATGTCCTTGGGCGGGTTAATATTTCGATATTAAGATTAGAAGTACAATATTTATCACTCATCCACCAAGCAAGAAATGAATTTATAAATTTACTGACTTTATTGGTAATGGATAACCAAAATTTGCGATCTTCATCTTATTTTAAGTTATTACCACTTGAAATCATTTTTCATATCTTACGTTTTTTTGATTTTTCAACCATGGATAAAACCATGAAGGAAGGCATCTCGCTGGCGAGATGTTTTTTTTCAGCACCTAAGCAAATAAAAGCGATGCTTGCTTTGCCAGGTGGAATAAATGTATTTCAACAGTATCAAGATGACCATAATTATTCGTTTGTATTTTTTAAATCAGCTCGTGTGTTATATCAAGATTTTTTTAAGTTGAACTATCAAGTGAATAAAAAACTACACACGCATCGTTTTTTTATTACATATCGAAAGAAACAGGATATGCTTTCTTCTGTTTGTAAACTAAGAGAACATGCGTTGATAGGATTAAAAATTCATTTATCATTATATAAAAAACCATCTTCAAAATTATTGTTGTTAGGAGATGTAAATCATTTTAGACTAACCTGATTACGTGAGGCGACACATGATTGTTCTTGTCGATTCGCATTGCCACTTGCATATGCTCGATCTAACAGCAGATGGAAATAGTTTGCAGCCGGTTATAGAGCGCGCTCGTGTTCAAGGTGTTCATTATATTTTAAATGTAAGTGTGAATATGCGAGATTTTCCAGTGATCGCTCGTATCAGTCATACGTATCCATCTATTGGTTTATCTGTTGGCGTGCATCCCAATGAGCGAGATGAAGAAATGGATGTTGCAACTTTACTTAGATGGGGTAATGAAGCCTCTGTGATTGCAATTGGTGAAACGGGGTTGGACTATTTCCGATCTACAGGTGACCTTACCTGGCAACAGGAACGTTTTCGAACGCATATTCGTGTTGCCAAACAATTAAACAAACCGTTGATTGTGCATACACGTCAAGCAAAAGACGATACAATATCTATCATGCAAGAAGAAAGAGCTAATGAGGTGGGAGGGGTGATGCATTGTTTTACTGAAGATTGGCCAATGGCAAAACAAGCATTAGACATGGGTTTTTATATTTCATTTTCTGGTGTGGTTACATTTAAAAATGCACACTCTGTGCAAGAGGTCGCAAAACAAGTGCCACTTCATCGCATGCTCATAGAAACGGATGCGCCTTATCTTGCACCCGAGCCTTATCGAGGTAAACCCAATGAACCTGCATATATTCGACATACAGCAGACTATCTTGCAACGTTACGTGGTATATCGATTGATGAGTTTGCTCGGCAAACGTCTAATAATTTTTTCTCTTTATTTACAGGGGCTGTGAGACCACATGTTTAAATCAGCCGCTCTTTTTATTGGGTTGCGCTATACACGTGCTAAACGCCGCAATCATTTTATTTCATTTATTTCTATTGTTTCTATGATTGGAATTGCCTTAGGTGTCGCTGTTTTAATTACGGTATTATCCGTGATGAATGGATTTGATCGCGAAATTAAAAATCGGGTATTTAGCATGGTACCACCTATCACGGTGAGCAGCATCAATGGCTATATAAGAGGCTGGCAAGATTTGCAAAAAATCATCATGAGTTTTCCAGAGATAACGGCTTCAGCGCCGTTTGCAACAGGAGAAGTATTATTGAGTTATGGTGGGTCGGTTCAGCCGGCACTAGTGAATGGTATTTTGCCGGATGAAGAAAAACATGTATCAGCATTAGCTGATAAAATAGTGAAGGGAAATTTAATGAACCTTCAATCAAGACAATTTGGAATTATATTAGGTGAAAATTTATCTGATCGTTTGCGCGCTGAAATAGGAGATAAAATCACGGTTATTACTCCGCAGGTTTCTTTATCTCCAGCAGGGGTGATGCCAAGGTTCAAACGCTTCACCGTAGTAGGTATATTTCGTGCAGGAAGCGGTTTTGGTTTTGATGCTGGATTAGGCTTTATTCATTTAGATGATGCACAAAAACTATTAGGATTGGGACAAGATGTGACAGGGCTTCATCTCAATATCAAAGATGTGTATGCTGCGCAGCGTGTAGCCGCCAACTTGGCAAGTCAACTCACTCAAACAGCTAGTATCACGACGTGGGCAGATCAGTTTGGTGAATTTTTTCATGCGGTAAAATTAGAAAAAACCATGATGTTTTTTATTTTGTTACTCATTATTGCTGTCGCTGCATTTAATTTGGTATCAACTTTAGTGATGGTTGTCAATGAAAAGCAATCGGATATTGCTATCTTACGTACATTTGGTGCTACACCACAAATGGTGATGAATATCTTTATCATTCAAGGGGGATTAATAGGTGTATTTGGTACACTATTTGGTGTGATGGGAGGCTTATTATTAGCATGGAATGTAACAGACATTGTTAACTGGATTGAGCAAATTTTTCGCGTGCAATTTTTATCTTCCAGTGTTTATTTTGTTGACTATCTCCCATCAGAAATCGAATGGCAAGATATACTAAAAATTAGTGTCGTATCCTTATTGCTTAGTTTGGTTGCAACGGTTTATCCAGCTTGGCGTGCATCTAAAATGGATCCTGTGGAGTCATTGCGTTATGAGTAATCCTGTTTTAATGTGCAAGGGCCTGGCTAAAACCTATTTGGATGGTGCAACAAAAATTGAAGTTTTAAAACAAATGGATTTGACTGTTCATGCTTCAGAGATGATAGCTATTGTGGGCGCATCGGGTTCTGGGAAAAGTACTTTTTTGCATTTATTAGGTGGATTAGATCGCCCAACAGAAGGTACTGTTATCTTAAACGGTAAAAATATTCATCAATTATCTGAGGCAGAAAAATGCCGTGCGCGCAATCAATATTTAGGATTTGTTTATCAATTCCATCATTTATTACCAGAATTTTCCGCATTAGAAAATGTAAGTATGCCTTTATTAATTCGTGGAGAACTTGATCTGAAAGTAATGGTTGCGAAAGCCACCCATTTATTAGAGCAAGTTGGTTTGCAACATCGTTTACAACATCGTCTAGGGCAACTCTCTGGTGGTGAACGCCAACGTGTAGCGATTGCACGTGCTTTAGTTGCTGAACCAGTATGTGTACTTGCCGATGAACCAACAGGTAATCTAGATCCACATAATGCTGAGAAAGTTTTACAATTATTTTTTGAATTACAACAAGCAAGACAAACGAGTGTTGTGATGGTGACACATGATCCTTTAGTTGCTAAATGCGCACAGCGCGTACTTCGAATTGAAGATGGCAGGCTGATTGCTGAGTAATACTCGCGTTCTTATTTAAACTCCTCTGTGGATTCTCATGATTTTATTTACGATAGCTTTTTTATTAGGCGATTTATTTTTACAATTGTTTGCGCATTTACCCTCTCTATTTGCTATCTTAACAATAGTGGTTTTGAGCATTTTATTTGAATTAGGATTCTATTCTATTGGCGTTAATAAAAAATGGAGATGGATGACGTTTGCATGTGTACTAGGGTTTGCTTTTAGTGTTTGGTATGCGAGTGCCATTTTATCTTGGATAGTACCTCAGGAATATGCAGGTAAACGAATAGAAGTAACCGGTTATATTGCTGCTCTACCTGTTATCAGTAATCAGCAAACCCATTTTTTATTTGAATTACATACATTGAAATGGAATCATACGGTTCTTCATCATCAAACCTTCATTCAACTTTCTTGGCAACAACCATTACGCGATTTACAAGTAGGTGATAAATGGCATTTATTCGTCAAGCTAAAACGTATTCATGGTATGCAAAATCCCGGTGGTTTTGATTATGAAATGTGGGCGCTACATAATGGTATACGCGCAACAGGGTATGTGATTTCTGAGCATTCTCTCTTATCCAATCAGGAGCTACTTTCCCATCATCCTTACCGGTATCCTATTCATTTTTTACGTCAACAATTACAAAAAAAATTAAATAATTATTTACCGCAATCAGCCACATCCGTGTGGCTAAAAGCATTAATTATTGGAGAACGCAGTCAGATCCCTCAAACAGAGTGGCAGGTGCTAAGACGCACAGGTACCAATCATTTAATGGCAGTTGCTGGGTTGCATATTGGTTTGGTTGCTGGATTCATGCATATGTTTGGATCATGGATGTGGCGGCGTATTCCACGACTTCTGTTGTGGTTACCAGCACAGCATGCAGGAGCGATTCTAGCATGTTGCGCCGCCATTTTTTATAGCGCATTGGCTGGCTTTTCTCTGCCAACACAGCGTGCTTGTATCATGCTGAGTATTTTTATTTTTACTTTATTATGGCGATTAAAAATAAACGCTTGGCATGTTTGGTCATGTGCATTATTGATGGTTTTACTATTTAATCCACTCCAAGTATTAACCGATAGTTTTTGGCTTTCTTTTGGAACCATTGCTTTGATTATTTATGGTATGGGGGGACGACTCGCACCAACAGGATGGTGGTGGCGTTTTGGAAGAGTACAATGGGTCATTGGTTTTGGTTTAATTCCATTTACTTTAGTTTTATTTCAAGAATGTTCTATGCTCTCATTTATAGCCAATACCATTGCTATTCCGTGGCTTACTTTTTTCATTCTGCCTTTTTGTTTGTTAGGCAGTTTATTCGTTATGATCTTGCCATCGTTCGGTGTTTTACTATTATTTGTCGCAGACAAAAGTCTCTCTGTTTTATGGATAATGTTAACGTGGTTATCAGAATTGCCTGTTGCAATTTGGCACCAGTCTATTACGAATAGCTGGGTAGCAGTAAGCGCTGTTATTGCTATGTTGCTTCTACTATTGCCAGCAGGGTTTCCAGGACGATGGTTAGGATTGTTTTGGTTGATGCCACTCATTTTTTTTCAGCCGAATCGACCGGCTACGCATCATTTTTGGGTAACAGTATTAGATGTTGGGCAGGGACTCTCGGTAGTTGTACAAACTAAATCTCATACATTGATTTATGATACCGGTGCAAAATGGAGTGAAGGAAATGATATGGGTGAACGTATTGTGTTGCCTTATTTACGAGCAAATCATATCAAAAAAATTGATAAACTGGTGATTAGCCATGGAGATAATGATCATATTGGTGGATCACAAACTATTTTACAAAGTTTCCCTGTTGTATCTATTGCAACTAGTGTTGTTGATCGCATTTTACCAGTTACTGCTGATTATTGCTTGCGTGGGGATACTTGGCAATGGGATGGTGTACGTTTTTCTTTTCTCTACCCTTCACAAGCACAATTAAATTTAGGAAACGATAGTTCTTGCGTGCTCCGCATTGACAATGGTAAACAAAGTGTATTATTGACAGGTGATATTGAAAAGTTTGCTGAGCACATACTAATCAATACAGACGAACAACGATTAGCAAGCACGATACTTATTGCGCCACATCATGGTAGTAAAACATCAGGATTAAAACAGTTCATCGATGCGGTACATCCAACAATTGTTTTGTATGCGATGGGTTATCGTAATCGTTACCATTTTCCACACAAGAGTGTTATGGAAGCATATCATGCGATTGGTGCGCGGCAATTTAATTCAGTAGAAAGTGGTGCGATACAAATTAAATGTGATGCTAGTGATGCTTGTTTGCAACCAGAATTATATCGAATACAACATAAACGTTATTGGATGGGATGAAATCTTGCATTTCAATCTATTCGCATTTCTAATTCCCCACTTTTTCTTTTTTACTATGCAACAATAAATCGATAGCCATGAGTAAAGCAGTATTATCAATTGGTTTTTCAAAAGATACAGATGCACCAAGTGATTCAGATAAATCTAAATAACCAGTAGGATCCAGACGACCGCCACCCGAAATAGCAATGATTTCTAAATTAGGATGACGATTTTTTACTTCCGAAATAAGCGTGATACCACTTTTTTTTGGCATGATAATGTCAGTGACCATAAGATCGGGTTTTTCTTTTTGCAAATAGTGAGTTGCTTCTTCACCATTGGTGGCACAAAGCACGGTATGCGAGGCGCGTTGCAATACCTGTGTTAACATGTCTCTTACTAAATCATCATCTTCTACAAGCAAAATTTTTGCCATAACAACTCCTTTAGGATAAACATTCAGGTAGTAAAATAGTGAATGTTGTGCCGTGTCCCAGTTGGCTATTTAATAAAATTTCACCTTTGTGTTCTTTTATAATGGAGTGCACAATAGAAAGTCCTAAACCGGAGCCTTTGCCCACTTCTTTCGTCGTAAAAAATGGTTCAAAGGCGCGCTCCATTGTAGCTTGATCCATACCATGTCCAGTATCGCTTATTTCAAGTTTACAATATTTCTGAATACTTGTTTTTGTCAATTGTTTTAATAAAGGATCATCAGGTGGAAGATGAGTAGTATGAATGGTGATGGTGCCTTCTCCTTCCATAGCATCTACTGCGTTATTGATAATATTAACTAATACTTGATGAATTTGAGTTTGATTACCAACAATAGAAATATCCTTACTTGATTCAAATTGAACCATTACACTAGCTGGTATGGTTGGTTTTAATAGGGAAAGCGCGGTTTCGATAGTGTGATTAAGATCAATCATATCGAATTCATGATGTTGCTTGCGACTAAAAGCAAGAATGCGGGCGATTAATTCGCGCCCACGCTGAGTTGCCTCCAAAACTCTTCCTAAGTTATTGTATTTTAACGAATTTACATCCTCATCTTCTCTCAGCATTTCTGTGTAACCAATAATAGCATATAAAATATTATTGAAATCATGCGCGATACCACCTGCCAATGTGCCGATTGCTTGTAATTTTTGCCCTTGCAGAAGAGCAACTTCAAGTTTTTGCTTGCTTTCTTCTGCAAGCATACGTTCAGCAATCTCTTTTTTAAGCATCGTTTGCATCTGGTTTAATAAAGCAGTGCGTTCATAATCTAATTGAATGATACGGATGATTGCGCCTGCTAAAATTGAAAAGCTCACACCTAATAATAACATCAACCAAGATAAATAGGATTTATAAGGAAGCAATGCGTCCAGATAAGCTTCAATATGGTGCCATAAGATAAAGTGCCATAAGAGAAACGAGATAACTATACCGATGCCAGCAACCAAATAGGGCAACCATGGTTTTTGCTGAGAAATGGGAGTTATCATTTTATAAGCTTAATCGATTTAGAATAGTGGTGTAAATGATGAATACATCTTAAGCAATTAATGGCATAATATATCACATTATTTTGAGGGAATGGAATAAATCATGCAGCTTTCTAAGATCAAACTTTCAGGGTTTAAATCCTTTGTTGATCCGACAACCATTCAATTGCCTAGTCAGTTAGTTGCTATTGTTGGTCCGAATGGATGTGGAAAATCCAATATCATCGATGCAGTGATTTGGGTGATGGGTGAAAACTCTCCTAAATATTTGCGAGGGGAAGCGCTCATAGACGTTATTTTTAATGGGTCTAACGTACGCAAACCAGTAGGGCAAGCATCCGTTGAGCTGATTTTTGATAATACGGATGGTAGTGTTGGTGGCGAATATGCCAAATTTGCTGAAATATCTGTAAAACGCATGCTTAATCGGGATTCTGATTCTACTTATTATTTAAATGGAGTCCGCTGCCGCAAGCGCGATGTGGTAGATATTTTTTTAGGAACGGGTTTGGGCCCACGAAGTTATTCTATAATTGGTCAAAACATGATCAATCGCATTATTGAAGCGAAGCCGGAAGAATTACGTACTTATTTAGAAGAAGCAGCCGGTATTTCCAAATATAAAGAACGTCGTCACGAAACAGAGTTGCGTATTCAACATACCAAAGAAAATCTAGCGCGAGTCAATGATTTACGGACTGAATTAGAAAAACAATTAAGTCATCTTAAATATCAAGCTAATGTAGCTGAAAAATTTAAAACACTTAAACAACAAGAACGTGTTATAAAAGCCGAGTCATACGCTATTCAATGGCGACAATTGGATAGGCGCATGGTGAATGCAACTTTGCAAATCAAACGCGAAGAGACAGCATTGGAAGCGCGTAATAGTGAGTTAAGCACGGCAGATCGAGAAATTGAACAGTTGCGACATGAACAACGGGTTGTACATGATGCTTTCCAGGAGGTTCAACGTCGCTATTATGCCGTAGGGAATGAGATTACCCGTATTGAGCAAGATGTATTGCATCAGGAGGAGCGACAACAGCAATGGGAGAGTGATCTTAAACAAGCTGAAAATGATTGGCGCACGATTAAAACACAAATAGATGAGGTGACAGATGAATCGAGCGAGCGTGAACGTGAAATACAACAATTAGAACCTAAATTTTCCTCAGCCGAAAAAGAATTAACATCGTTACAAAAAAAATTAACGATCGCAGAAGATGCTCTACAACCTATGCAAGGTCAATGGGATGAATTTAATCAAACTTCAGCGATGACCTCGCAAACCATTCAGGTTGAGCAAACGAACATTCAACATTTAGAACAACGTATTTTGTCTATTCAAAAGCAACAAGAGCAGTTGCAACAAGAGCAAAATCGATTTCATTTTTCTGAGCTCAATGAAGAAATCGAGCGATTTACTAAAGAAACATATGATGTTGCTGATCAGCTTGAATTTCAAACGAAGCAGCTAGATGAAGTACGTAAAGAGATGGCTACTTTACAAGCCGCACAACACGATTCACAAAATAATCTTGATAATGTTCGCAGTGAGTTACAACGTTTGTTAGGCCAACAAGCATCTTTAGAGGCTTTACAACAAACGGCGCTCGATCAGGATAATCAGTCTACCGCAAGTTGGATCAGCAAACATGGATTAGCATCTAAACCACGTTTAGCGCAGCATTTAGAAGTAGAACCAGGATGGGAAATGGCGGTTGAAAAAGTGCTAGGGCATTATCTCCAGGCAATTTGTGTGGATCAAATAGAGGAAGTCGTTTCACATTTATCAGATTTTACTCGTGGTAATTTGTGTGTATTAGCAACAGATGCAAATACTAAATTGGTACAGAGCAAGAAAGGGAAGCTTTTAATTGAAAAAATTAAATCGCCGCAAACACTTACTTTTATTTCTGATGTGTACGTGGCAGATACTTTACAACATGCTTTAACCTTATGTGAATCACTTGATGATCATGAATCTGTTATTACCCAAGATGGTATATGGTTGAATCGTTCGTGGATAAAAATTTATAGGGAAGAAAATCCGGCAGCAGGAATATTGCAACGCGAACAAGAATTAAAGCGACTGGTTACACGTATTACCACACTGCAATCCACACAGAAACAATTAGATAAAAATATCACTCAGCGTCGTGAACAAGCACAATCGCTCGAATTACAACGTGATGATTTGCAACAAGGATGTAACCAACTACAAGCGAAATTAGCACAAATCAATGCGCAACAAGAAATGAAACAAGAACAACTGATAGAATTTAAATCTCAATTGGAGAATTTTGCTAAAAACCACGAAGAACATACAGCTCAACTTAAACAAGCGCAACGGCAGCTTGCTCAATCTCGTGTACAGTTGCAGCAAGCGGAGGATGCATTAGAGCAGCACGCTATACGCCGTGATGAATTAATGAAAGGGCGTGAAAAAGCTCACCAACAATTGCAAACCATACGCGAAGCATTTCATAACAAAAACGAAGAGGCACATTCTCTTGAAATTCGTTTGCAAACTGCTCAATCACAAAAAACAGCGCATCAACAAAGTATCAGTCACTTGCAAACACAATTGAATTCGCTTAATGAACGTAAAATTGTGCTACAAGGCGAACTAAGTTCTATACCACCAATGGAAACTTTAAAAAAATCTTTATCGCGAGCATTAGATAAACATGTCAGCGTTGAAATTGAATTAAATACTGCTCGAGTAGCGATGGAATCGCTGGAACAAGAATTTCGTAATGTTGAAGACAAACGCCAAATCATTGAACGTGAAATCAACAAAGTAAAAGCTGCTCTAGAATTGTTACGTGTCGAATGGCAAGGTTTTAAGGTAAAATCAGATACCATTATTGAGCAACTGAAGGAAACAGAATGTACGCTTGAGATGGTTTTAAAAGATCTTCCAGAAGAAGGTACACAAGAGGAATGGCAAGCAAAACTAGATCAGGTGGTCCAACGTATTAATCGATTAGGCCCCATTAATTTGGTAGCGGTTGATGAATATACAACTTGTTCGGAACGTAAACAATATTTGGATAAACAATTAGAAGATTTAAACACAGGGTTAGCAACATTAGAAGGCGCGATTCATAAAATTGATAAGGAAACTAAAACGCGTTTTAAAGAAACGTTCGATCAAGTAAATAATCGATTTCAAGAATTATTTCCAACTGTATTTGGTGGTGGAAAATCATATCTTGAATTAACCAGCGATGATTTATTAGAAGCGGGTGTGACGGCTATGGCCTGTCCGCCAGGTAAACGTAATAGTTCTATTTATCTTTTATCAGGCGGTGAAAAATCATTAACTGCAATTGCTTTAATTTTTTCAATTTTTTATTTAAATCCAGCTCCGTTTTGTTTATTAGACGAAGTAGATGCAGCACTCGATGATGCTAATGTGTTGCGTTTTACGCGATTAGTGAAATCCATGACGGATAAAACACAATTTGTTTTTATTAGCCATAACAAATTGACAATCGAAATTGCTGAACATTTAATTGGTGTAACAATGAATGAACCAGGTGTATCCCGCTTAGTAAGCGTTGATATTGAAAAAGCAATTAGTCTTGCGGGGGCATGATGTTGCATGTCTCTGACCGATCTTAAAAAAGAAATCATTCAATTGAGGCAACGAATTGATGAACATAATTATTATTATTATGTTTTAGATAACCCTATTATTTCCGATGCTGAATATGACAAACTATTTCAGCGTTTAAAAACACTCGAACATCAACACCCCGAATGGATTACCCCAGATTCACCTACCCAGCGTGTTGGTGCTGCTCCACTTGGCAGTTTTGCTGAGGTGAAACATGATATTCCTATGCTATCGCTTGAAAATGCATTTACGGATGAAGACTTGATTGCCTTTGATCAGCGTATACGAGAGCGTTTAAAAACGCATGCTAACGTTGAATATTGTTGTGAACCAAAATTAGATGGTTTGGCAGTCAGTATTCGTTACGAAAAAGGGATATTAGTGCGCGCATCTACCCGAGGGGATGGTACCACCGGTGAAGATATTACTGACAATATTAAAACGATCAAAATGATACCTTTGCATTTACGCGGTGATTCTATTCCTCGTGTTCTTGAGGTGCGTGGCGAAGTGTATATGCCTTTAAAAGGGTTTCAATTATTAAATGCTCATGCCAAACGTCAAAATGAAAAGCCGTTTGCTAACCCACGTAATGCGGCGGCAGGCAGTTTGCGACAACTGGATTCACGTATTACTGCTTTGCGACCACTTGAAATATTTTGTTATGGTGTGGGTGTCACAGAGAGCGTTAAACTCCCAATCAAGCACAGTGAAATTTTAAAAAACTTGATGGGGTGGGGATTGCGTGTCAGTCCACTGATTGAAGTGGTACATGGCGTAGAGGAGTGTCTTCGTTATTATCATCGTATGGCTAATAAACGTAGCAAATTATTGTTTGAAATTGATGGCGTCGTGTATAAAGTCAATCATCTTGCTGAGCAAGAAAAATTAGGTTATGTAACGCGTGCGCCACGTTTTGCTATTGCACATAAATTTCCTGCTGAGGAAGCAAGTACCATCATTGAAGCCGTTCAGTTTCAAGTGGGGAGGACAGGTGCGTTGACACCGGTTGCACGATTGAAACCTATTCATGTAGGTGGTGTGACGATTAGTAATGCCACCTTACATAATATGGATGAGATTAAGCGTAAAGGCATTCACATTGGTGATACTGTCATCATTCGGCGTGCTGGTGATGTTATTCCAGAAGTGGTGAGTGTGGTGCTAGTTAAGCGATCGATGCAAGTAAAAAAAATTATCTTACCGAAGCATTGTCCGATTTGTCATTCGATGATTGAACAAGTTGAAGATGAGAAAGTTGCTCGTTGTACGGGCGAATTGATTTGCCCCGCGCAGCGTAAAGAGACCATCAAACATTTTGCTTCACGTCGAGCCATGGATATTGAAGGATTGGGTGATAAATTAGTGGACCAATTGGTTGATCATCAATTATTAAAGAATGTTGCTGATATTTATCATTTAACAGAAGATCAATTAGCAAATTTAGAAAGAATGGGAAAAAAATCTGCCCAAAATTTATTGACTCAAATCGAAAAAAGTAAAACAACCACTTTCGATCGTTTTCTTTATGCGCTTGGTATTCGTGAAGTAGGGCAAGCAACAGCCAAACAATTAGCGATGCATTTTAAAACATTGTCAGCTTTACAAAAAGCGACCGAAGAAGAATTGCAAATGGTTCTCGATATTGGACCGGTGGTTGCTGCTCATGCCGCACATTTTTTTGATGAATCACGTAATATGGATGTGATTCATCGTTTGTTAAAAGCAGGGGTGCATTGGCCGGATGTGAAAATCAGTCACTCATTGCCATTTTTGGGTAAAACGTTTGTATTAACAGGAACATTGCGTACGATGACACGCGATGAAGCGAAGGAAAAGCTAGAAAAACTTGGCGCTAAAGTGGCGGGTAGTGTTTCTAGTAAAACCAATTATGTTGTTGTTGGTGCAGACCCAGGTTCTAAACTAGATAAAGCCAAAGCGCTTCATGTGGAGCTGCTAGATGAAGAAGCGCTGCAGCGGATGTTGTTGTAAATGGTTATTTATGTTTACGTGTTACCTTTTTGTTGTGGCCGGTTGAAGGTGGGCGGGCGCGCTTGAATTCCTGGTGTTCCCCCTGGTATTCCTAGCGGTGTTCCCCGGCCAACTGATGTCTGTGTTCTCGTTCTCTGAATTGAGTTTGCAGGGAACATTGTTGGCCCACTTATTAATAGTGGTTGAGGATTGCTATCTATTGATAGTGGTCGAGCGGCGACTGCTAACTGTTGTGAGCTTGGTTTGGGTTGAGTACTTTGTGATTGATTTATTGAACTTTGTTGCATGATGTTATTTTGATTTTTTTTTATAAGAGTAATATTTATATTATCTGTATAAATCAGAAATTTAGCAGCAGAGGGAAGACAGGATTCTACTATTGTGTTTTGTAGATTGCTTGGTATAATAAATGCTTCAACATTGGTAAGCATTCTGATCATACGCAAGGTGGGTATACCTTGATCTATGTTGTTATCGAGGCGAACAAATCTAATAGATTTTTCTTTTAGTGCTTTTATCATTTCTATTGTGATTTGTCTGGTATTAAAACGTACATATTGAATATTATTAGTACGCACAACCTCTTGTATAGTTTCAATCGATGCATTTTCATGAATGACTATTCCGGTGCAGGGCCTCTCAGAAATAAAAGCTTTTGCTTGTTCTGGCGTACTTTCTTTTATGATAGAATAAAGCATAGTGATTGCTTGGTTGAGTGTTGGAATTAGGTTTTGAACGGTTAGCTCTTGTAAATAATTGGTTGGTTTAGGTTGAATATTTGGTTGTGGTTTAGGTTGAGCACTTTGTATAGGCTGAACACTTTTTTTAATTGATTGTTGCTGGTAAGCTGTTGTAAGACTATTTAAGAGGTGCATGAGGCTTCTTTCAAGCAAGGTAACCCGATCTTTAAGATCTCTAACCTCAACCTTTAATTGAGTTACTTCTTCTTCAGTCGTAGTGTTTTTTTCTGGCGCCGCCGGTGGTAACAAGGTAATCTCGTTTAATTGGGTAGAGGTATGGTTGGTATCCTCTATACATGGCTTTTTATTTGCGCTACTTATCTTTTCTTCTCTAGATCGCTTAGCGCTAGAATTAGTATTTGTATTAGAATCTCGTGAATTAGACATAAGCTGCTCACCCCTCAAATTTTGCTATTATTTTAAAAGAGAAAAGTATACTTAATATCGCTTCTTTATGTCAATCCAAGCATTGTATTAGGATCAGGCAAAAAGTTTGTATGACGAAAGAAATTAAAGTAAGTAATCAACAACTTATGATTAATAGCCGGGTAATTTATATTCAGCTGTTTTAATGCCAAACGGGTTTTACTAACATCAACGTTTGGCGATAATTGTTTTTCTTTTATCGCAAGATAATAGGGTAAAAAAGGAAACAATGCGTTATCATGTGGAATTTTCGCCAATCGATGTTGCCAATGCTTGAGTGGGATGATGGTGATCTGGTAACCATAATTATTTATCCAAGCTATTAAATCTTGCCATAATATGCCAGTAGGGTGATCAATATGATACACAGCAGGTTGGTCGGGTCGAGTTAAAGAAATACGAACAACAGCATTGCTTACAAAATCTACTGGCAACAAGGTAATTTTTTCATTCAGATCGGGTGCATATCCCATTTGAATACATCCTTTCATTAACATAAATAATGCATCATTGAGATTGGTAATGCCTGTTGTAGATTGTCCAGCTATATAACCCGATCGATAAATGGCAATGGGTAATCCCCGATCTTTTACTTGAGTGAGCAAACGTTCCGATGCCCATTTGCTAATAGCATAACCCCCAAACAAATTTTCGTATTTGGGAGTTGGAAATTCTTCAATAAGGTGGCCTGCCTGATTTTTCAAATAAGCAGCAGAAAGGGTGGAAATATAGTGAATGGGTTTATTGATTTTTTTAGTCGCAAACTTAATGGTTTCAATTGTACCTTGTACATTGCTGCCGCGCAGTTTGTGATAAGCTGTCATGATATTGACTTGTGCACCGCAATGATAGATTAAATCGACTTTTTCTATTAAATGATTATAATGCTCCGAAGGCAAACCAAAATGATCAAGGCTAATGTCACCCGCAATAGCAACAATACGACGATTGGATAATGAAATATCATCTTTTAAATTAAATTTTTCAATGGTAGCGAATAATCGTTTTGCTGCTGTTTCAAATTCTCCTTTACGTATAATACAGTGTATTTTAGCATGCGTATGGATTAATAATTCTCTTAATAAGTAAACACCAAGAAAGCCACCAGCACCTGTTAGCAGAATATTTTCAGGATCAGATAAATGAGGAGAAATATGTTTGCTTGGTAGTATAGAATCGTGCAATGTAGCATCACGTTTAATATCTTCTTGAATACTAGAGGAGGTAGTATAGTGTTTGCCTTGTGTATCAATATATTCGCCAAGAATCGGAATATAAGGTAAATCAAACAAAATATGCGTTGGAATAGAAATATGGAATTGTTCTAAAATAGTAGATGATAGTTCCGCAGCAGTAAGTGATGTGCCCCCCAAATCAAAGAAGTTGTCTGATAAGCTAATGGTTGCTTGTTTTAATAATTCACTCCAAATCCCCACTAGTTTTTTTTCGGTCTTAGTGCGTGGCGCAACAAATTTTTTCTGAAAATATTTTTCAAATTCTTGTGGTGGTGGCAGTGCTTTTGCATCAATCTTACCGCTAAAGGTAAGAGGAAATTCCATGAGCGTGATGAAAGCGGCAGGTATCATGTATTCTGGTAATTTTTTACGTAAAGCTTTGCGCAGGTTACGTTTTGCAGAGGCGCTTAAAACCATTTCCATGATATTGTGAGTAGAAAGATAATAATTAATGCTTTTATCAACAATGGATTTTTCATGATCATTTAAGTCAAATGCAATACCACAACGATTATCTTGCTGCCAAATGACATGACCATTTAATGTTTTTAGTTCTGTGAGACCAGGCAGCTTAACGTGTATTCGTATCAATTGATTTTTCGTAATGGATTCTGAGATACCAGATAATGCCACACCATTTTTAGAAACATCTTCGGTAATAGCTTCTATGAATTGATCATTGGAAAGAGATAGTAAACAGCGTTCTTGATACAAATACCGTTCCTTATCTAAATTTGGTGTCACATAAGCGATTAATGATTTTTCTCCACTGATATCTTCTTTTGCAATGACAATCACTTCATTGACATCCGGGTGTAGGCTGATTGCAGCCTCTATTTCACTCGGTTCAATACGGAAACCGCGAATTTTAACTTGATAATCTATTCTTCCGATGAATTCAAGATTGCCATCAGATAACCAACGCACTAAATCACCTGTGCGATATAATTTAGTATCAAAGCGGTCGATAAATTTTTCTTTCGTTAAATCTTCACGATGCCAATAACCTGAAGAAAGACAATCGCCTCCAATTAATAATTCACCAGCAATTCCGATTGGAACAAGTTGAAAATATTTATCAACCACATATATGTTGCTGTTAGTAATTGGTTTCCCAATGGGTGGTGGGTGATGTGTTTTGAGGCGCGCTGTAGTATGAACAAATGGAATAGTAGCATCATGAATTTTTGCATAAGTTGCTTCTACTGTTGTTTCTGTTGGCCCGTAACTATTCCAGATATCAAATGAAAAATGTTGATCTGGATAATGCGTGATACTTTCTCCACCAATTTTTACTATACGTAAATGCGGAAGTTTAGGCCAAGGTAAGTTAAATAACATTTGTGCGTAGGCAGTTGGTAAATCGCAAATCGTTACTTTTTGTTTTTGCAACCAAGGGAAAAATTGTGATGGCGTTAATTTTGTATGATCATCCACGATGCAGATGCAACCACCGGTAGCAAGAAAGGGAATGGTTTCGCAAAAAAAAGTGTCGAAACCTTGCGAGGCAAATTGAGAAGCTCGATCGTGAGATGTGATTTTAAAACACGTTTGATACCAGTTGGTTAAGTTCATCAAACTTTTATGTTTGATCATGACACCTTTTGGATTTCCTGTTGTTCCGGATGTATAAATAATGTAAGCAACTTGATTTGGATGAACAGCAGGTAAAGGGTGATGAGTGGTAATTTTTGAAATGAACTTGTTATAGTCTGCCGGGATAAGTAATGCTTTTTTGCTATATTTCTCTGATACTTGATCCAACTGATTGGCGATAACATAATTTGCTTGGCTATCATCTAGCACATATTCAATTCGCTCTTTCGGATATTTAAGATTAACAGGTACGAAAATAGCTCCGATTTTAAATAGGGCTAACATCACCATGATTAATGTCGGTGTTCTATCCATTAATGCAGATATTCGATCACCGCCTTTTACTCCTTTTTTTAATAGTAATTGGGCTAAAGAGTTCGCGGCTTGATCAAGGTTATCATACGTAATAACAAGTTGTTCGTATTGAATTGCAATTTGTTTTGGATGTTGTTGTGCTTGTAGGGCAAAGGCCTCATGCGGGCACAAAGATAAAAGGGGAATGGTTGTATGTTGTTTGGGATGACCCCAGTTTGCTAATAGAAGTTTTTCGTTTTTAGTTAAAATATTTATTCGGCAAATTTTTTGGTCAAGGTCTATTAACATTTCTTGCAACACAATTTGAAAATGATGAGCGATGTTTTCAATACTAGATAATGAAAACATATCGGGATGGTAGTAAATTAAGAAATTTTTGGTTGGGTTTTTATTGATAAATAATATTAATGGGAATAATTTGCTATTAAGAAGTTGTGGTTTTATTGTTTTATTACTTCTCATCAGCAATAAATATTTTATTTGCTCTGTTGCTAGGGGAGCTATATTTTTTTTACTTAGCTCTGATTTGATATGGTTAAGAAAATGATTAACGTTAAATTTAGTTGATAGAATAGATTGAATTGCAATAATAGGGCGGGTAAGCTTGATGCAACCATTTTTTGATGTTGCAACGCCTGAGCCAAATGTAACATGATCACTAGAGCTGAAACGATTTAATAGTAGTCCCCATCCAGCATGCATGAGCATTTGCCAAGAAAGCTTGTTTTTTTTGCAGAAAGAATGAATAACTTGTTTCGATACGTTATTCAATAAAAAATTTTTTGTTGAATAACGAGAAAGAGTATCTTTTATTTCAAATGGATGTTCTTCTAACCATAATGATGTGATTGGCATTTGATACTTTAAAAATTCGCTGAAAAAGTGCCAATAAATAGATCCCTATCATAAGGGCGGTTTCTTGTTTGGCCGTTCGTTGATGCCCATTGAAAGCCCAAAGAATAAATATCACTCAGCTTTTTGTTGAGAGCAATATTATAATCTGTATAACTATTACCAGCTGCGCCACCTAATTTATAACGCCCCATGAGTGCAATTAAATTAACATCTTTTAAATCAAAAACAAATTTTTGCGGAATTTGATAATTGATTCCTCCATTGATATAAAGACCCGAGGTATGAGCATTATAAACATTACCAGAATAACTCACGCCGGCTTGTAAAAATCGGTAGTTAAATAATGTATTTAATTCATTATAAGCAGTTGCGGAAGCGCCTGGGTAATTATAACGATCAATGTTAATGTCGTAGGTAAAGTTATCACCAATGGATTGGCGTATTCCAAGAATGGTATCAATTTCAATATTTGCGGTGCTATCCGTAAATTTTACATTGGATCCCCATGCATTTAAAT
>MGXW01000109.1 GCA_001801495.1 Gammaproteobacteria bacterium RIFCSPHIGHO2_12_FULL_37_34 | reverse complement strand
CCTATTATGTTGCATGCAAAACAATTAAACCGGCCGCAAGCTAAACATTTCGATAAAATTATGGTTATTCTATTCGAGAATATGAGTTATTCTGAAATTAAAAACGAACCTACGTTTAAAAAGCTTATTACTTACACAGCCTATCATTTGGATGATAAAGGTAATCTTCAGATTGCAAAAAATGGAAATCTTCGAGATTCATTAAATAATGGGTATGCATTTTTTAGCCGTTACTATAATAATCATAATGGTGGCATCCTACCCACACGACCTTCACAACCTAATTATATTGCGATGACATCGGGCTCTACTCAGGGCATAATTAACAACGAAATTCATGATCTTAAAGTAGATAATTTGGCTAAAGAATTGATCGATGCCGGCATATCTTGGAAAGTATATGCAGAAGATCTTCCTGATCCAACAAGTGCTGCTCTTCATTCGCAATCACCATCCTATAACACAAGCGGCTGCTTTACTGCCGCAACCTATCCTTCTGATGATGGATATAAACGCAAACATGAGCCATTTATTAGTTATGTCAATATTCAAGAAGATAATCAATATTGTAAAAACATTGTAAATAGCATTCACTTGAATGAGGATCTTAATAAGGGTATGCCAGATGTTTCATTTTATATTCCTAATCAGGTGAATGATGGGCATAATGGCAGTTTATCTAGGCGTATGGCGCGAGCGAATGCATTTTTATCTAAAATGATGGGAACCGATGCTAAAACAGGTGAGCCCTTGCCTGATGCGGAGCGCGCGCCTTTGCAGCAATTTATGTCTCAAGGAGGTCTTGTTGTCATTACCTTTGATGAGCCTTCTACAACAGGAAATCTTGATCTATCTATGTATATGTTGTTAGCAGGAAAAATGATTAATAGCGGCGCTTATCCAAATCATTCTGGTGAAAAAGTGCCAATTTGTTATCCGGCTATTAGCGAACAAATAAGATATCAAAATGATATGTATGGTACTTATGCTCGCTCACGTTGTAATCATTACAATCTTTTGAAAATGATAGAAGCGAATTATGGATTAAGAGGTCTTTATTCCAAACATACGTCGGCTGGGTATAAGTATGCCTATGCGTTAGATAATAATGTATCTGAATTATGGAAACGTGGATAAAACACAATAACTCTTTGAATGAGAGGTGGCTTATGCCAACACAATTAATCAAAGTAGATGTAGAAAAAGTTAGCCCACAAGCTTATTATAACGCACATAAAAACGAGCTTGATATCATTCCTGATGGGGTGGGATTGCAAATTTTGTTTCAGGTTGATAGTGATTATTATTTGATCGCTGGACCTCGCAGTGGGAACGTGCTCACTGTGAATGGTGGGGCGATTAAACATAAAGATAAACCTTTTTTAAAACAACTTGTTGAGGAAGTTGCAGAAGAAACATTTGGTATGATGCAACTTGTACGAAATGAATCAGGTCTTCAATTGCTATTAGAAGATGGTAATCAATATCCTCTAACGATATTAGATCATTTAACAGTGTTAGCTCATGAACGAGGCAAATACGCTTATGTCTCATTTACTGCTCGCTGTAATTCCTTAACGATTGATCAACTTCAGCATATTGCTGATACAATGCATCCTACAGCTAGTTTTTGGAATAAGTTAGGTAATTATTTATTTACTCATTTTCGTAATGCACCGAAAGATGAAACATTCTCAGAATATTGGGACTTACAATGTAAATCGAGAGATGAATTAATTAGAGAATTGAAAATTGAGCGTGATCAACTTAAAGATTTATTGTTGGTTGATCCAATAGATATTTTTGCAACTCAATCAATCGATGGTGTATTGGATCAATTACATCAGGTGCCAAATCACAAAGAATTGACAACTTTATTTAAAGATAGAGTAGGGCGTTTTAGCGAACGATCTGGCTATTATGTATTTAAAGCATCTGATTTGTTTTTGGCAACCGAATGTAATATGGGAATAAAAGATATCAAAGGCAATTTAATTGCACCGAAAGTGCTTAATTCTGGAACGGTTAATTGTGCTTTCTCCAAGCTCTTCCTGAAAAATAAAAAAGAAAATAAAGTGAGTTTATTTTCTTTGCAACAAAAAACACATCAGGAAAGCGCTCAACCAGGCCCGCTCACGCCATTTCTTGGGCATAGCTTGTTATGATAGTGTAATTATCTTTGTTTTTTTCACCAGTAACATAAAAATTTCCAGATCTTAACCATGCATGGGCTGATAATTTTCTATCTGCTTTGTTGTTTATTCCTAAATATAAAGTGCAAGAGATACGATATCGTTTTAACATCATTGCGCCAGAGAGAGCTTGAACCAAACATTTGTTTTGCCATGGAACAATTCGGCTTGCTCTTAATATGGCACGTTTAATGTGTTGTAACCGATCAAGTTGAAGAGGGGATGCGTAGCTTGTTTCTGAATTAGCTTTTCCTAGGTAATGAGCAATATATCGAAAAGGAAAAAAAAGAATCAATCTCGCGATAGCAAAAAAAAAAATAGCTTGCAACAAAAAAAACCAATCAGATGGTGTTTTTTTTATAACATGCATCTTTAGTTTATATTGAATTAGATTAAAAAACATGATAATTTCAGCATCCTAAATAGTCGCTGGCGCGTCATTCAGAACAGCGTCTTTGCGAGGCCGTTTTTTGGCCGAAGCAATCCAGGGAATGCGCCATATAGGCACACCTGGATTGCTTCGTCGCAAAAAGCGCTCCTCGCAAAGACGAATGTTCCAGTTAAAATTAATTTCGCGCCAGCGACTAAATATGTAAAATTACTATATGAACATAAAAAAATCAACTTTTACCACATTAGAAAAAGCTTAATTTTTGCTGAAGAAAAGACGGGCTCGGGCTCGCACACGGGCTCGGGCACGAATATTCACTGAATTGCGCAACAACGCCCATTTTACCACAACACAGCTTGGAGTTTATTATGCAACTACGTAATAGAAAAACACATGAGATTATTAAATCCGGTCTATTTGCAAATAAAAAAAAGACAACGATACTGGTTGAAGAAGTAAATACAGCCAGTTCCAATTTAAATCAGCAGCCGCTAACACTTAACCCCGATCCTTATTCTATTAGCGCATTTTTGAAAACCTTGGGAACATCCATGCTGCAATTTGGTTTGCCTAGCGTGCTCCTATTAACACTAGGTTATCGTGCGGCCGCGGCAGTTACGAATTTACAAGCCTATAGTGGCCAACCGAACGGAGGGCTTGATTTGTGTAAAGATATATATCAATGCGTGCAAGGCTATTTGGCAAATAATGGTGAGTGGGAGGATCATTGGCCTCAATTTAATGCGATATCCAACAAAATACTTAATCAACTAAAACATAGTGAAAATGATGGTTCTGGCCAATTATTAAAATGTATGAGCGTTGAAAAAATAGGTAATCTAGTTAAAAATGCTTTTCGGGAAGCAAATAATACAGAACCTTGTTTTGCTTCGTCTGGAGAATGGGAAAATGCTCAAATCACCTCTCAAGTGAGAAATCTCTCTCCGAAGAATTGCGTGTCGTACCAAAATGCTTTTGGATCAGAAGCGCAACTCTGTATGAATTCTCCCTTCTCTCAAACAGAAGCTATCCTGATTGGGGCAGCTGTTTTTGCTGTTTTTTTAGGTTGTTATATAGGCGCTTATTGCTGGATGAAGCGAGACCTTAGTCATTTTCATGAGCGTTCTGAAAAATTTTTCAAAGAGGCTTTCAGTCATCATGATGATCATCAAGATGAACGTCGTTGTGGCTTCTTGAAATGTTAAAACGAACGAACATGTCAATAACTTCCATTAACCGATTGTCTAGTTGATTTTTCCATTTTGAGATAATTGCAACCGGTGATACGAAACGGATGTTTGAAAGGCTTTGTTAAAGAGGTTTCAAATAATTGTGAATCAATAACGGCATCGTTCTTGAAACGTAGTTGATAAATAATAGCTAATCTGGATTGATGAACAGCGCGCACCCGATGGGTAGCAGGTAAGAAATAATTATTTGAAATAAGCGATAACGCTTCACCAACCAACACAATGACATCGTGCATTCCCTGAATAGACTCAATATTTATCCAATCTGTATTGTTGAGGTAATCGTAAATTTCTAAAGCAGGTACACCAGTGTGGCAAATCAGAGTTAACAAGCTAATATCTTGATGAACATCACACGCTATACCATGTGTGATGTTATTTGTTTTGCGATAATGTATGAGTTGTAAAATCGAACTTGCAATGTTGAAACTTGGTAAGGCATCAACATCAACCAAGTCACTCAGTAAATGATCCTCCCATTGCAATTCTTTGCTAACTGCTTCTAAACATTGCAAGCTGATATCATGTAAATCAGTAGCCAAATGAATACATGGGGAAAGTTCTGATGGAAGAGTAGATTCACGAATCATAAACATTTCTTTGTGAATGAGATCGCGATAACCCAATTCCAGATTATAGGGATATTGATGTAAATGCTTATAATCAGATGGGTGCAAGAAATAATATTGCGCAGATGCTCGTGCCGACACAAAACTTGTGGGTATGACATTTTTCAAAACAGCGTATCCATATTTTAATGTTGGAATGGATGAATTTAAAATCATAGTAACAATCTAATTGCCTTTTAGCGGAAGAACCATATGAATGGTCGTGTTTTCTTGTGCAATTTCATTATCTTGAAGTAGCTTGCCAGCGTATATCAATCGTTGTTCGTCTGGCAAGGGAAGAGTAGGAAGGGCATGGCGAATAGCTGTTTTAAGGTCCCCTATAGTCATTTGTGAGTTATTATGTAAAGTGATGGTATTGCCCTGGCATGTTTTTACGAAAAATGTGAAGCGATGATCAGCGGTTCCCGTTGAAACCTTACACGATGGGGGTTTCAAAGGGGGAGATTCTGTGACAAGCTGAGGACGATTCTCCTCTTTGTGGGGTTGCGCAGGCGTTGAGGAAAATGAAAATTCAGATGCTTGCTTGGCAGAAGTTGTAGAAATAGGAGTTTTTGATGTTTTACTGGCGCATAATACCGCCTGTATTTGACGTGCGTTATATTTTTCTGCCATTTTTTCTGCTGAATCAGTGGGCAACAATGGATTTTTCACTGTTAATCCTGTGATAAGAGAATCTTCAGGTGTTAGCGTTAATAGGCGAGGATCTAATTTAATTAATGTATTAAATTCTGATACAGCATCTTTTATAATAGCTTTTTCTAGTTTTACCCAGAAGCTTGCGGGAAGATTCACTTCATTTTGTTGAATTAAATCAGGATGAGTACTAAGGAAAGTATCAATTAGATTTTTTAACCCAACATTTGGAATGTAAATGTCAATTTTGATTTGTGTAACTGGGCAGAGAGAATTGGTTTTCATATAGGATTCTAACTGCTCTTTTTCATAGCAAATGCTTGTATTGGTGATAACGGGTTCGCGCATAATGAGGTGTGAAATGGGACAAAGATATTCATGAGGGATGTTGATATTATAATGCAGCATATGGCGTATCTCCTTTGCTTATTATTAGAATAGGTTAAATTTATCTAAGGGGCATTATATCGTATCTTTTTAAAAAAGGAAGTTTAAAAGCAAACTTTCTGATTTAAATTATAAATATTTTAAAAGATCAATCCGAATGAATGATTTCAATTAAATTTTTATTTGTTAATTGGATTAAAAAATGGGTGACTGCTTCCTCACATTGTTGTGGAGCAACATCATATTCCATCATAAGTTGTTGACAGAGCGCGGTAAAAGATAGTGGTTTTTCAAGTAAAGTCCAGATAGATGCAGCAATTGCATTCATACCCAGATACATTCCATTATTTACATCCAGCAATACGATTTCATCATCAATTTGGCAAGCTGGTAGGTGGTCTTTACGGCATAGGATCGCTGCAGTTATATTAGTCATCATCCTGAATTCCTCTGGTGAATGATAAAATATGAATATTTTCTACAATCATTTTACACCATCTTTTGGCTTCATGCTTGCCTGCCTGCGCCAATTTTTTAATGGGAATAAAGATGTATTAGCATATGCCGATTATCTAACTCAAGCGGATTGGGATAAATTTGTTCAACTTGTTTCTTGGCATAAGCTTACACCCATTATTTACCCTATTTTAAAACAACAATCATCGATACCAGAAACTGTTTTATCAAAAATTAGATTGCATTATCATGCTAATGCAGAACGTATGATGGTGCTCACTGCAGAACTTTTTAGAATAACAAAAATATTTAATCACGCAAATATTTTTAATATCACTTTAAAAGGGCCTCTGATTGCCAAGCGCCTGTATGATAATTTTGTGATGCGCGAATCACGTGATATTGATATTTTAATTTCGCTAGATAATCTGTTATGTGCGCATACGCTTCTTTTAGAAAGTGGTTATCAGCGCATTTATCCAGAAGTGCTCACAGCAAAACAATATCACGCTTATGTGAGATATAAAAATGATTTTGTTTATTATCAACCAACACGCCATATTATTTTAGAATTGCACTGGCGTTTTTTTGACCATCCTTTATTATTCAATTTACCAGTTGATGCGCTCATCAATCATCATCGTACACAAATCGTTTCTGGGGTACTCGTAAGAACATTAGCAGATCAAGACGAGTTTTTATATTTACTCGCGCATGGTTCCACATCCTGTTGGTTTAGGCTGTTTTGGTTATGCGATGTTATGCAATGGATAAAGCGCTATCCAATCGTTCACTGGGTAGAAAGATTAGCTTATGCAAAGCAATTAGGTGTACAGCGCATGTTAATGGAAACTTATTTGATGATGCACTATTTGTTTGAGCATCCTTTGCCACATTGTATTGAAACAATGATTTCACAAAATAAAGCCGTATTTTCTTTGTTTCAATCGTCGCTTGCTGTGTTGCGTTTTTCTTCTCATCCGTTTTCCTCACCTGGAAAAATGTTTATGCGACATATCATGTTACATGATGCATGGCAAAATCGTTTTCATTTTATTAAACATAGATTTTCTATGAGCCCTTCTGATTGGAAATCATTTCATATGCCAGATGCTCTTTTCTTTTTATATGCTATTTTACGACCATTTACAGGATGTTTGCGTATGATAAAGCGATTCGTTTTGGGATGGTGGCAAAGATTCTGGTGCAGGAAAAAAAGTTAAGCCGGCAAGAAAAGGGTTGTTTAACCCATTTATTTTTTTCATTACACTTTCAAATGGTATAGGCCACTTCTTATAAAATTGTTCAATGTGGTTATGAACCCATTCATCTTTGAGATAGGGTTCATTTGATAATAATAGATGACTATAAGCATCGCTTAGATTTTTGGGTAAGGGAAGAGGGGTGGAGGAGATGCCAGCAATGGTAAAAGTAAAGAAAGTGATCGCCTCCCCCGGATCTCTTTCTTGATAGAATGTAATAAAATTCTTCCAGCCGCTACCAGATGCCCATGTAGTATTTAAGCAATTACTATAGTGATGCTTATCCTCTTCGCACATCTGATTAACCCAGAGTTTTAACATGGCATAAATTTTTATCCATGCATCTGCACTATAAAAACAAAAATGCTCCACCAGGAGCTTGAAGAGATTAAAATCAGTTTGCAAAGGCAAAATTTGTTCCATTGTAAGCATAAAATGACAGGGGTCGGCAGAACGATAATGATTAAAGTAAATCATGTGAAGTGGATCATTAAGCCATTGTATAATAAATGATTTTATTTCATCCAGATCCATCTTCAGTAACATGTTCAGTTTAAAAAGAGATTCTATATTGTAAGTGCCGATATCGTTAGTTTGGAGAAAGTGAGTATTTATTTCTCGGCACAACGATTGTGCGTTTTTAATATAGTCAAGTGTTAATCGATTATTTTTATTAAGATTCTCAATCAATCTGGTGAATTCAATTATTTTAATTTCTTCTGGTTTGAATGAGAGAGAAGCGTTTGTTAATGTATGCCAGGTACGATCAATGGAAGAAGAAAGAGGAGACGAAGCAATATCAAATAAAATGGTAAATTGCGTCATATTTTCAATGGTAATAGCATAATTGATCACGTTGATGGGATGTGAATCATTTTCAATAGCTTTGTTTGTTGTGTCCAAAATACTTTCTATCCATGTCTTGGCATGTTTTTGTACTTCTATTACAAGAGGATTGAAGTTAATTTTTTTAGCTAAACAATATAGTTTTGCCGCTGTATTATCCCACACGCTATCATCGGGGTTAGCAAAGACATACAGTCTGATTGCGGGAAAGTAAGGTGTCAGGTCGAGTGCAGATAGATCACCTTGAATTTTTATTTTTTCATTTATTTCTGCAGAAATTTTATGTTGGATGGGTAAAGATAATGAAGGGTATCGGATGAGTGTGAAAAATAATTCGTTATCAAAAACAGATGTTCTATTACCTGTGAGTGTGAAAAATAATTCATTATCAAAAACAGATACTCTATTACCTGATTCAATTTTACTTATAATCTTTTTATCTTGTTGATGAATAAGCTCCTCTCTTTCATTGGCAATAGCACGATTCAATTCCTGTTGAAAATCTTTATCATAACAAGCATCAGCTGGCGCATTTATGTTGCCACGCAATTCTTGCGAAGTATAGTAAACGCTTAACGTTTTGATTTCATCGACAGGCATTTCCAGCAATTGTTTGATTTGCACTTGGCTAGATAATTTTTCTTTCATATACGCTGAGCATACTGTAACCCATGCCGATTTTATCTTTTCTCGATCAAACGCTGTATCTGGTATGGCCGTTATGTAATTATGAATGCCTGAATATTCAAAAACAGGCAACCATGCTGGGCCATGCTTTTTTATGTATTCTTCTCTTGCCTTTTCTTTTCCATACCATTTTTCATAATAAGGTTGGCTCATTTCATAATTTTTTTCATATTGAATATGATAGAGTTCACGTAAATAAGCAGCTTGTAAAAAAGGCGCAAGCGGATGAGTAGGCGCGGAGGATTGATCGGCAATGGTAGTTTGATTAAAAACAACATGATTATATAGACAAGGGTCTGCTGAATAATAAATGGCATCTACTTTTGTAATGTGAAGTAAAATTTCTAGATAATTTGTAAGGGTAGAGCCCCATCTCATATTGCGTTGATCGCACACATAAGATAGCATGTCATTTTTTTCTTGAGCAGTTAATGGGTTTGTTTGTAAACGAGTTGCTTGATATTTTTTTTTCTTGAACCAACCGGAACCAATGTCATCAAGGTGTATTTCTTGAATTGCATCAAACGGTGGATTGATTATCAAAAACCCAGCATTAGCAAATACGATTGTATTGCCTAAGATGCTAGCAGAACGAAGAGGGTTACCATTTTTTTGTGATCGATTTTCTTTGGAGGAGTGTGTTGGAATGCCTTTTTCTCGCATGATTTTACGAATTTCTCGCTCTCCTAATGTTTCTTTACTCTTATTAAAGAATGATTTAAAAATAGCCGAAGGCCCACCAATACCTCTTGCAAATATTTTCCTTTCGTAAAGCGCTGCTTTTACGTTTGCTTCGATCAAACCTTTTGATTCATCATAAGGAATAGGATCGATTGGTGAAATGGTTGCTAATTCCTTCTGGGATAATAATTGAGGTTGCAGGGTAGATAATAAAAAATATGTGCCGATGGTTTGATTCATTGTATGGTAGGCATCATCACATTCATATTGTTTTTTAATAGTAAGCTGCTTGCTCTCATAACAATCTCCTTGCGTAGCAATCAAACTTCTTATTTCTGTAATGAGATCAGTCATGATACGCTTCGCCTCCTTATGATCGGGATTACTAGCAATATCAATATAAAAATCAAGATAATTGGCGTTAAAATGCCTCCTAGCTCTCATAATATCGAGACAATCAGCATCATGTATCAGTTTGCTCCAAATGTTTTTCTCTAACACACAGGATGCTGATTTGCTCCATGTCCATTTTATTCCTTTTGTTGTTTCTTCCATTTTGGAAGAACCACTTGGATGAAGATCTTTATTAGCAATTGCCTCAGCCAATACGATGGCTTTAGCTTGATCTACCTTTAAGCATCGAGTTAGGTAGTAATATAAAAGACTAGCGCTATCACGATCCCATTTGTCTTCACCTTCATCTTCACGTGCAGCATCATGAAAAAGTGCGGCAATTTGCAGTAATTGAATATCATCCGCTGTCAAGGAAAGCGCATGTTGATCACCATATTTTCGATAGAGATTAGCTAAAACAGGTATATATATTGCTGTGCGAGTCACGTGTTGTATGCCGTGATGGAAGCGAGCAATATCGGTTTCTTTATTTTTGTAATGGCTAGGGTAGGGAATAGAATAGATATGGCGATAAATAAACCTGACATGATGAGATAAAGGATCAGATAGAGTAGCCGAAAAATCAAACAATGAAGAATCGAGGCGTTTTTTCTCTAATAATGTCGAAAGAGTGATCTCTTCTGTGGGATGATTAGAATATAATTCGTTTATAAAACGTATAGTAGTAAAATGTATGAAAAATCGTTTACTGATTTCTGCTTTCAAATAAGGAAGATCTTTTTCCATAATAATATTTAAAGCGATACCCAAATCTTGTTCATTTATCGTGTGAAGTTTTTCAATGATTTTTCCTAAAGAATGGGGATGATCAACAATAGGATGTGATGTATTTAAAGAGAGTTTAATTTTTTTGTTGACAGGAGTGGGTGCGTCAATGCTTTGGTCTTCTACCGCTAACTTTTCTAATGTTTGAATAAGAGCAGTTTTTAAAGGTATACTTAAGCGTCTTAAGTCTTCATAGTAATCAATGTAAGGACGAATGCCTGGCATGATCTACCACCTCGTTTTATTTTTAAGCTGTATATCATAACGGATATGGCGTAAATTTCAAGGCGATGTTCAAAAAATGTGTTCAAAAAAACTACCTTTCTGCTTGATTAAACGCTATACTTTTGAGTTTTAAGCATTTGGAATGAAGGGATGCCATTTTTATGGATATAACAAATGTTGTTAGTTTATTCGTAGTGATTGCCAGTGTCTTTATTGCGGCTTTTTTTCAACTTTCTGTTTTATTGTGGACAGCATTCATCGGGATTATTTTATGTTTGCTAACCGCTTTCGGGTATTTATCTTACCCACCTCTTTTGATTGTTTTTTGGCTATTGTATCTAGCGGCTGCTCTATTTTCTAATTTAGCTGTTTATCGACGACGTTATTTCATCTTGCCACTTTTAAAAGTGTTACAAAAACGTATGCCAGCTATTAGTGAAACAGAACGTGAGGCTATTGAAGCAGGTAATACATGGTGGGAGAAGGAATTATTTAACGGTCGTCCTCATTGGAATAAGCTTTTTGCTATTCCCCCTCCTACTTTATCTACCGAAGAACAAGCATTTCTAAATCATCAAGTGGATCATTTATGCTCCATGTTAAATGATTGGCAAATTGTATATCGCGATAAAGATTTATCACCAGCAGTTTGGGAATATATCAAACAAGAAAAATTTTTTGGGATGGTCATACCAAAAAAATATGGCGGTTTAGGTTTCTCGGCTTTGGCGCATTCTACGATTGTGGTTAAAATCGCTACGCGAAGCATTAGCGCAGCTGTCAATACCATGGTGCCCAATTCTCTTGGGCCTGCTGAATTATTATTACATTATGGTACGGATGAACAAAAATCTTATTTTTTGCCGCGCTTAGCTGCTGGTATCGATATTCCTTGTTTTGCTTTAACTGCACCAGAGGCAGGTAGTGATGCAGGATCTATGCCAGATGTTGGCATTGTTTGTCGTGGTGAACATGAAGGTAAAGAAACAATTGGTATACGCTTAACATGGAATAAACGCTATATTACGTTAGCGCCAATTGCAACTTTGCTTGGTCTTGCATTCAATCTTTATGATCCAGAAGAGTTGTTAGGCAAAAAAGAAAAGGTGGGCATCACTTTATGTTTAATTCCAACTCATCACCCTGGCGTTGAAATTGGCAATCGACATTATCCTTTACAGCTTGCTTTCATGAATGGTCCAACTCGTGGGAAAGATGTTTTTATTCCTCTCACATGGATTATTGGCGGACCAAGCATGGCAGGGCAAGGTTGGCGCATGCTGATGGAATGTCTTTCTATTGGTCGATCCATTTCATTGCCTGCTCTTGCAACAGCCTGTGGAAAAATAACCTATCGTTATACGGGTGCTTATGCAAGATTACGTCGGCAATTTAATACTTCTATTGCTTCATTTGAGGGTATAGAAGAAGCGCTTGGCAATATAGCAGGTCAAACTTATTTACTCGAAGCTACGCGGGTGATGACCGCGGGTGCGGTCGATTTAAAAATAAAACCTGCAATTGCTTCAGCAATTGCTAAATATCACATGACAGAAATGTCGCGTCAAGTGGTAGCGCATGCTATGGATATACATGCAGGGCACACCATACAAGTTGGACCACGAAATTTTTTGGCGAATTTGCATTTTGCTATACCTATTAGCATTACGGTTGAGGGAGCAAATATTTTAACGCGTAATTTAATTATTTTTGGGCAAGGCGCTATACGTTGCCATCCTTATTTATTAAAAGAAGTTGAATTGATTTCCTCCCCTCACCCTCAAATTGAAGAATTAGATAACGTATTGTTGTCACATATGGGATATTTCTTGAGTAATCTTTTGCGTAATTTAATTTATGGTATAACAGGTGGTAAATTAATATTTACTTCAATAAAAAATAAAAAGATAAAAAAATATCAACGCCAATTAACTCGTATGAGTACCGCTCTTGCCTTATTAACGGATACATGTTTATTGGTGTTAGGTGGCAATCTTAAACGGCGCGAGCGAATATCGGCACGATTGGGAGATATGTTAAGTCAGTTGTATCTTGCCTCAGCTGTTTTAAAATATTATCACGATCAAGGCGAACCATCTTCTGATGTGAGTTATGTGTGTTGGGCTGTACAACAATGTTTACAAAAGCTTGAGATCGCTTGTGATGATTTATTACATAATTTCCCAATTTCTTGGTTAGGGGTTATACTGAAGTGGGTTATTTTTCCCTTCGGCCGCGCGTATCATGGTCCAAGCGATTATTTATGTAAGGATATCGTTGCGCCTATGCTTTTTGCTTCGGAATTACGAGATCGCTTAACGCGTTACTGTTATGTGAGCAAAGATGAGCATGACTTAGGGTATCGTTTGGATGATGCTTTAACGCATGTTACAGCGATTGATTTATTATGGAAAAAAATACATCAAGCAACACAACGTGGTATGTTACGGCAATATCATTTTATTGAGCGTGTTGATGCAGCAAAACAAGCAGGTATGTTGACAGACGAAGAAGTAAAAATGTTAAAAGAATTTGAGGAATTAAGAGGCGAAATTATCAAAGTAAACGAATTTAGTTTTGATTTGGCTAAAGTGTTAGTTTAAGGAGTGATTTATGCGTGATGTTTATATTGTAGATGGTGCGCGTACACCTTTTTTAAAAGCAAAAAGCAAGTTAGGGCTTTTTTCAGCTTCTGATCTTGCAGTGTACGCAGGAAAAGAGTTATTAGAACGACAACCTTTTTCTGCTGAAGAGCTTGATGAAGTGGTGATTGGTTGTGTTATTCCAAGCCCAGATGAAACCAATATTGGTCGAGTGATTGCCTTACGCTTAGGTTGTGGAAAAGCTGTTCCGGCATGGACAGTACAACGCAATTGTGCATCAGGCATGCAGGCACTTGATAGCGCAGCAAAAGATATTGCTATTGGCCGACATGATTTGGTATTAGCAGGTGGTACAGAAGCGATGAGTCGCGCACCATTTTTATTTAGCGATAAGATGACTAACTTATACATGGGGTTTTTAAGCGCTAAAAACTGGAAAATGAAAGCAAAAGAATTATCACGATTTCGGCCTTCTTATCTCATGCCTGTGGTTGCATTACTAAGAGGATTAGCAGATCCTTTAGTCAATCTTTCGATGGGCCAAACAGCAGAAAATTTAGCGTACCGTTTTCATATCACCCGTGAACAAATGGATCAATTTTCTTTAGAAAGCCATCAGTATGCTACTCGTGGGCAAGATGAACATCATGTTGATGAAATTCTGCCAGTCTTTAGTTCTACTGGGGATTATTATCTTGCTGATGATGGTGTGCGACGGGATTCTTCTCTTGAAAAACTTGGAACATTAAAACCTTTTTTTGATCGTAAATTTGGTAGTGTAACAGCAGGAAATAGTTCGCAAGTGTCAGATGGCGCGGCATTATTGTTATTAGCAAGTAAAGAAGCGATACAAAAATATAAACTCCCGGTTTTAGCACGCATTGTAGATATGGAATGGGCAGGTGTGGATCCTGCCGAGATGGGTTTAGGGCCTGTGAATGCTACTAGTGATTTATTGCGTCGACAAAATTTACAAATGGATGATATTCATTACTGGGAAATAAATGAAGCATTTGCTGCGCAAGTGTTAGCTTGTATGGCGGCATGGGAAAGTGATGAGTATTGTCGGCAGAATTTAGGGCGTGAGCGAGCAATGGGTCAACTTGATAGAACTAAATTAAATGTAGATGGAGGTGCTATTGCCTTGGGTCATCCGGTAGGCGCAAGTGGTGCGCGTATTACGCTGCATCTTGCGCAAGTGTTACGCCGTGAACATGCTGAAAAAGGAATAGCCACCATTTGTATTGGGGGAGGTCAAGGTGGTGCAATGTTAATTGAAAATGTAACAGAGGTACGATAATCATGACACAAGCATATAAAAATTGGCGATTAGAAACAGATGCCGATCAAATTTTATGGATTTATATAGATAAACAAAAAACCAGCGTTAATGTTATTGATAGTGATGTGATGGTTGAATTTGCTCATATTGTAGATACCCTTGCTCAAGATACCACACACAAAGGCGCGGTTATTGTTTCAGCAAAAAAATCTGGATTTATTGCGGGCGCAGATATTACTCAATTTACCAAATTTAAAGATATTGAAGAATCCACACAAGCTTTAATAAAAGGGCAAGAAGTGTTTAATCGGTTAGAATCTTTAAAATTACCGGTTGTTGCTATGATTGAAGGGTTTTGTTTGGGCGGTGGTTTGGAGCTTGCTTTGGCCTGTCATTATCGGGTAGCAGAAGAAAGTTCAAAAACACGTTTAGGATTACCCGAAGTAAAATTAGGTATTCATCCAGGATGGGGTGGAACCGTACGTTTACCACGGCTCATTGGAGCGCTAGCCGGGTTAAATTTAATTTTGAATGGACATACGGTAGGCGGAAAAGCAGCTTATAAACTTGGGTTTGTTGATGCAGCTCCCCCCAGGCGTCAGCTGATCCAAGCAGCTAAATATTATGTTTTGCAAAAGCCGCCACGACATCAAGCAAGTAAAATACAAGCATTAACTAATAATAAAATTGCAAGACAAATGATTGGGCAATTTATTCGTAAGAAAATGAGCAAAAAAATTAGTCCGTTGCATTATCCCGCACCTTTTCAAGCGCTCGATAATTGGGAGCAAGTAGGGGTGGAAGGAGAGAAGGCGTATCAACGTGAAGCAAAAAGTTGTGGCCGATTATTTTTTAGCGAGACTTGTCAAAATTTAGTGCGCGTTTTCTTTTTGCAAGAGCGGATGAAAGGCCTTGCTAAAGAAATAAAATTTTCACCCAAACACATTCATGTGATTGGTGCAGGAACCATGGGTGGAGATATTGCAGCATGGTGTGGGTTACGGGGATTGACTGTCACCCTACAAGATCTTGATGCGCGTTTTGTTGCTGTAGCAATTAAACGTGCTTATGCTTTATTTAAAGAAAAACTAAAAGAACCCTATTTAATTCAAAAAGCAATGGATAGCCTAATTCCTGATATTCAAGGAAATGGTATTTCCAAAGCTGATATCATCATTGAAGCAGTAGTTGAAGATCTTGCGATCAAGCAATCTATTTTCAAGATGTTAGAATCTAAAGCCAAGCCTACTGCTATACTTGCAACCAACACTTCAAGTATTCCTTTAGATGATATGAATACAGTTTTATCGCATCCCGAACGATTAGTAGGCATTCATTTTTTTAATCCCGTTGCCAAGATGCAATTGGTAGAAGTGGTGAAGGGTAATCGCACAGCTGCTGACATTGTGGATAAAGCAATTAGTTTTGTTGCTAAGATTGATCGATTACCATTACCTGTAAAAAGTAGCCCAGGATTTTTAGTCAATCGTATCTTAATGCCTTATTTGTTAGAAAGTGTGGAATTATTAAATGAAGGTGTGCCTGCTACCATGATTGATAAAGCCATGACGAATTTTGGTATGCCTATGGGTCCTATCACGTTATCAGATACAGTTGGTTTAGATGTATGCTTATCAGTTGCCAATTATCTCGGAAAATATTTTCATACGTCAATTCCCTCACGCCTAACTGAATTGGTCACAACAAAAAAATTAGGTAAAAAAACAGGCGAAGGGTTTTATAAGTATGATAAACGTGGGAAGCAAATCAAGCCTGAACAAATAGCTACATATGATAAACCACTAGATGATATTTCTAATCGATTGGTATTACGTATGTTGAACGAAGCATTTGTTTGTTTACGTGAAGGTGTAGTTGCAGATGGTGATTTGCTTGATGCTGGTATGATTTTTGGCACAGGTTTTGCACCTTTTCGTGGCGGTCCCATTCATTATGCTAAATCGCAAGGCATACAGGAGCTTTTCGAGCAATTTGTCAAACAACAAGAGGCGCATGGTGAGAAGGCAAACATACTATCATGGGAAGAAACAGTGGTTTGATATGTTGCATCAATTTAAGGCGTAGAGAATATTCATTGAACTGTGTCATTGC
>MGXW01000108.1 GCA_001801495.1 Gammaproteobacteria bacterium RIFCSPHIGHO2_12_FULL_37_34 | reverse complement strand
TAGAGAATCTTTACGTGGTGTTAGATCAAGCGATATCCAGACTTTTATTAAGGAGAATGCAGCTAACTATGCTTGTGATCATTTGACTGTTACATTAAAAGAATCCAAGGTGACAGTGAAGATGGCTCCATTTTCTACTATTAAAAAAAATGGGGAACCAATAAACATAATATTATTATCAGAGTTAGATGATGCAAGACGTCAAGTATACCAGGAAATTTGTGCACAACTTGATACGAACTTTCGATCTCTAGCGAGCTATTTTAGAACAAAGTGCAATTTAACATCAAAAGAGCATCATACGCTTCTTGGTCAATATGAGTGTTATTTACGCACGAGTGGGCTAGATTATTTATTTACTACTAAACGTAGCGCCAAACAAGTTGATTATTCAACACCTGCTGGACCAAAAGTGTTTTAAGCCAGCGGTTCCGCTGGTTTAAAATGTATAAAATTAGATTTTATATTGCAGGCAGTGTAAGACTAAGAAGCTGTTTGGTTAAAATTTTGTGAGTGAAAGCTGGCATGACGGGTTTTTTATACACAATTTTAAAAAGCTAAAAGTAACGATTGTGATGCTCTAAAAAACATTTTATTTTTTGTTATCCTTAATTGCTACTTTTACTTTCTTTAAAACCTTAACTGTGACTTTGCTTTGAGCTTCAAGCTTGCTGATATAGGCTTGAGTTACGTTCATGTGTTTCGCTAACGTTTCTTGTGTCATTCCAGCATTAATACGGGCTAGCGCAACAGCATTATCCACATAGTCTGTTAATTCAAAAGGTACATAATCTTCGCCACTATATTTTTTTTTTAAAGCATCTTCGATTTCGCTGCGTAGCGTATTGTAGATATTGACAGGTAGCAGGACATATTCTGCTTTTCCATCAATTGATTTTATAATTTGTAAAGTCATTTGTAAGCGCCTCCACGTGGCTTTATTTTCGCAATAGCAATAATTTTTACTTCATCATCTCTGTCGTAAATAATGCGCCATTGCCCAACACGTAATCGATAATAAGGCTGTCCTTGTAATGGCTTAATATCTAAAATAGGATTGTCAGGGTTATCTCCTAACAATTTAATTTTCTCAGCTATTCGATTACGGTCGATTCTATCCAAGCTTTGTAATACCTTTTTAGCCTGTTTCTTTATAAGCAATATGTAACGCATTTAAAATCCTATATTTGGTTATTATAAGTTATATTTAGTTATATTGTCAATTGGATAATAGCCTTGGAGTCTAGCTTTCCAATAGATCAGTGATTCAGATAACACCCAAAAGTGTTTTAACGATGATAAGGATGCTGCTGCAAGATGCTCCATGCTCGATAAATTTGCTCAGCGATAATGAGTCGTACGAGGATGTGTGGGAAAGTAAGAGGTGAAAGAGACCAACACCTATTCGCCTCTTTGATGCATTGAGAAGAAAGACCATCTGGCCCACCGATTAATAAATCAACATTGTCGCCGTGCTGCTGCCAATCAGCGAGTTGTTTAACCAGCTCTTTTGTTGACCAAAGTTTTCCTTTTACATCAAGAGCGATTATCAGGTGATGGGCTTTGCTGGCAGCCAGTAATTTTTCTCCCTCGCGTTTAATAATAGGAGCGATATTTGTTGAACGATTACGTTTTTCAGTAGGAATTTCAATTAATTCCAAGGCACAGTTTTTGGGTAGACGGCTGGCGTATTCTTGATAACCAGTTTCTATCCAATTTGGAACTTTATGGGTGATGGTAAGCAAACGAATTTTCATGGCTATGGTTTGGTTTTATGTTCTCGCAATTCTTTAACAGGTTCCCATAAATCTTCAAGACTATAGAGTGTGCGTGTGGCAGCTAACATCACATGAACAATCACATCGCCGAGATCGACAAGTACCCATTCACTTTCTTTTCCGCCCTCCACGCGCACATTTGCCACCTTTTTTTCTTTTGCTTTTTTTGCTACATGTTCAGCAAGTGAAGCAACATGACGAGTGGAGCGGCCCGTGCAAATAATCATATATTCTGTGATGACGGTAATCGATCGCACATCAATAGTTGTAATATCGATGCCTTTTACATCATCTAAAGCATCAATAGCAAGATCGCGTAATTCATCTGATTTCATAGTTAAACCTGACTAATACTGTACGTACCATGTTGTTTAATGTAATTATACACATCATCTGGCAATAAATACCTTGGATTTCGTCCTATTGCAATCTGTTTTCTGATATCGGTTGCTGAAATTTCTAAAGAAGTAATGGGTCGAACGACGATGGTACCGTTTAAATTGTTATGAATAGAGGTGATGTCATGTTGTAGTCGTTTTTTCACTAAATCAGCAATTAAACCTGTTGTGGGTAGTTGGTATTGTGGGCGATGAGCGATGACGATATGAGCATACTCTAAAATTTCTTGCCATCTATGCCAACTAGCAAATCCTAAAAATGCATCAATACCAAGCAATAAACACAAAGGCGTGTGAGGCATTTCTTGGCGCAATTCTAAGAGGGTATCAATCATGTAGGATGGTATGCCACGATGTATTTCCCGAGCATCAGCATAGAGCGCTCGCTCCTTAGCAATGGCACATTCTACCATAGCAAGTCGTTGCTCGGGGGAGGCGACAGGCAGTTTCCGATGTACAGGCTGATAGCATGGGATAATGTGAATTTTAGCCAAATCCAGTGATTCATATAGTTCAAGTGCTAGACGCAAATGTCCAAAGTGAATGGGATCGAACGTACCACCTAATACACCAATCGCTTTGTTTGTTTGATGCATGTTGAGATTCCTATTATTTCAGCTTTATTATAACGTACCAATTGCTTCTGGTGCACTTTAGGATAGTACCATTTTCGCCATTTTCAAGCACAATAGTTGCAACTGATTCCATGGATTATCTAAGGTTGCACCTTTGATGCTGCGATCAATTGTTGTAATGTGTAAAAGAAAGCGGTTGCAATCTTTCGCACCAAATGTACTCAGAAATTTTTTAATGGAGAATTGTCGGCGCATCAATACGTGATATTTTTTAAATAATTCCTCAAAAGAAGCGCCTTGTTTGAGTTGTTGTGATATATCATTCAATAATCGTAATTCTCTAGCAATTGCCCAAATGATTAGAGTAGGTTCAGTATTGTTAAGTTTCAGGGAAGATAAAATATGCAGTGAGCGTGATACGTTTCCAGCAATGATACTATCAACATAATCGAAAATGGTAAATTGTGTTTCATCTACCAATATCGATTCAATGAAATTCTCATCAATGCTATTTTGTGGTTGCAGTAGGTAACATTTTTCAATCACTTGGGCTGCGGCGATAAGATTACCCTCTACAAAATTTGCCAACAAATGAGCAGCTGCTGGAGTAAATTGTAAACGATATTTTTTTGCTTTTTGATGGATCCACTGGAGTAATTGTTCGCGTGATAGTGGCCAAATTGCAATGACTATTCCATATTCTTCCATTGCTCGATAACAAGTAGTTTTAGCTGTTTTGGTATCAATTTTTCCAGTATGAATGAGTAAGAGTTGCTGAGCGGATGGATTTTTTACATATTCTTGAAGAATAGTTGCGATGGTTTGATGAGATAGCGAAGGTAAATGTAATTCGATCAATCGTTTTTCAGAAAATAATGAAGAGGAATAAAGAGCATTATAAAGTTGCTCACCTGAATCTGTTTCGATTGACAATCGGATTTTCTCAATGAACCCAGCTTGCTTTGCTGCTTTTTGAATGATTCTCATGCTATCTTGTTTTAATAATACATCTTCCCCAGCTATTAAATAAATGGGAGAAAGATTTTTTGCTATATGCGGTTCCAATTGAAAATAAGTTAATTTCATTTTTGTTTAGGAGATAAATAAAAGTTTTTGTTAATTTGTTGGGTCATATCCCTCGATGCGAGTCGATTCATGATGGCGTAAGCTAAATGGCGACGCATTTGCTGATAGAATAAATTTGCCTCATTGCTGCTACCTAAAATCTGATTAGATTGTATTGTAATTGCTCGTGTTTCACTCAGTATTTGAGGGCTAACAAGGGTTAATCCTTTTGCATCGCTTATTTCAAACGCTACAGTCACTCTTAAATTGTATTGCCGTGTTTGTTGTGTACCACTCACGCTTAATAGCTCTTGTGATGATTCATCGCGCAAAATAGTGAGGATAGTACGAGCATCAGCAGGTGAGGAAACTAATTGTACTTTGGAAATTTTTAAATATTCTCTGAGATTGTTTGCAAGTGGTCCATAAGGATCATTCGTTTGTAAATACAGTCGGTGTAAGGGTGAGGCAAGTTGCATTTCACCTTGCAAATGAAAACCACAAGAAACAAGAAGAAGAGTAGAACAAAAAATGAAAATACGTTTGAAAAATAGAGTAGTCATTATTTCTCCACAACAATATTCACTAATTTACCTGGAACAATAATTATTTTTTTAATTGGTTTTCCCTGGAGAACCTGTTGAACTTTTTGGTTTTCCTTTACTTTTGTCTCAATGAATAGTTGATTCGCATCAGGAGGAACATGGATATGACCGCGCAATTTCCCATTTACTTGGATGACCAACTGAACAGTATCTATTTTAAATACAATGGGACTTGCTTGTGGCCAAGATGCGTTAAGAATGATTCCGTTATAGTGTAAATCCAACCATAGTTGATGAGTGATATGTGGTGTGATGGGCGCAAGCAAACGTAATAAAATGCTTAAACCCTTATGCATCACAATATCTTTTATATCAATAAAAGAAGGCGCAGCATCGTCAAGTTTAACTAGTAAATTTAAAATTTTCATGCACCCGGATACGACTGTATTAAATTGTTGTCGCTCATAATCAAATTTGGCTTGTTCAAGAATTTCATAAATTTGTCGGAAAATATCGGTTTGTTTGGGGTCACTTTTTTCCCAATTAGTTGACCCAAGGATATTGGATGGCGGTAAATGATTTTGTTGGCAAATACGTTGACTATTCTCATAAGCAAATGTCCATAAACGTTTTAAAAAACGATGCGCACCTTCCACACCGCTATCTGACCATTCAAGGCTTTGTTCGGGTGGGGAAGCAAATATTATAAATAGTCTCACTGTATCTGCGCCATAACGATCAATTAAGGTTTGTGGATCGACGACATTTCCTTTCGATTTCGACATTTTGATGCCACAATTTAATACCATGCCTTGAGAAAGTAAGCGTGAGAAAGGCTCATCACTATTTAACATACCTTGATCACGTAACAGTTTATGAAAAAATCGCGCATATAATAAATGTAACACAGCGTGTTCGATGCCGCCCACGTATTGGTCAACTGGTAACCAATAATTTGCTCGACCATCGACCATAGCTTTATTCGGTGCTTTACAGGCTAACCGAGTGTAATACCAAGAAGATTCAATGAATGTATCAAAGGTATCTGTTTCGCGTTTAGCTGGTTGGTGGCAATTGGGGCAGGGTGTTTCATAAAACTCAGGCATCATTTTAAGTGGTGAAGAAACGCTTGAGAATTCTACATTTTCTGGGAGTATGACAGGCAAATCTTTTTCGGGTACGGGCACTGTTTTGCATTGTGGACAATAAATAATTGGAATAGGCGCACCCCAATAACGTTGCCTTGAAATGCTCCAGTCACGCAAGCGATAATGTATTTTATAATCACCAAGATGATGGGATTTTAAATCATTAGCAATCGCGGTAAACGCTTCTTTAGATGTGATACCAGTAAATTCAGCCGAATTGATTAACTCGCCTTCACCAGTATAAGCACTACGGGTAAAATCCCAATGAGAGCCTATTGGTATAATAACGGGGTGAATGGGTAAATGATATTGAGTAGCAAAATCAAAATCACGTTGATCATGTGCAGGAACTGCCATGAGTGCGCCACTACCATATTCCATTAAAACAAAATTTGCTACCCAAATGGGAATAGTTTCATTAGTGATAGGATGGCGAGCGGAAATATTGAGTGGCATGCCACGTTTTTCCATGGTAGCAATATCTGCTTCAGCAACTTTAATGTTACGACAAGCTTCAATAAACTGTTTTAATGCTTGGTTTTCTGCAGCTAGTTTGTGACAAATAGGATGTTGTGGTGCAATAGCAAGATAAGTGACCCCGAATAAAGTGTCAGGACGGGTAGTGAAAACAATGAGAGAATCATGCTTAGAAATTGCAAATTTAATTTCAACACCTTCTGATCGACCAATCCAATTGCGCTGCATGGTTCTTACTTGCGGTGGCCAATGTTCTAATTGATCGATATCATGTAAAAGTTCTTCTGCATAACTTGTAATTTTTAAAAACCATTGAGGAGTGTTGCGACGTTCTACAAGCGCACCTGATCGCCAACCGCGTCCATCGACGACTTGTTCATTGGCTAATACCGTTTGGTCAACAGGATCCCAATTCACTTCCGCATTTTTTTTATAAACCAAACCTTTTTTATACAGTTGCAAAAATAACCATTGTTCTCCGCTGTAATAATGAGGGTCAGAAGTGGCGACTTCACGACTCCAATCATAAGCAAAACCCAGGCGTATCATTTGGGTGCGAATGTGATCAATGTTTTGTCGTGTCCATTTTGCAGGGGGAATATGATGTTGAATGGCGGCATTTTCTGCAGGTAATCCAAACGCATCCCAGCTCATGGGTTGCAGCACGTTTTTACCCAACATGATTTGGTAGCGACTAATGACATCCCCAATGGTGTAATTTCTAACGTGTCCCATGTGTAAACTACCACTTGGATAAGGCATCATGGAAAGACAATAAAATTTTTCTTTGTTGGCATCTTCGGTGACTTGAAAAGAATTTTTTTCTTGCCAGTAATGTTGTGCTTTTAGTTCAATATCATGGGGTTTATATTGTTCTTCCATTGCTATTCTCGCTTTGTTTGTGCTCTTCTATTGTCAACTGCTGCAATGAGTAGTAAGGATATTAAAATAATTAATACAGTATCCATGCTTAATGTCATCCACGGTGTTGTGCCTGTCATCGCTTGAACGCTACCACTTAGCACGTAAGATTGGTATTGAGGCGCTGCTGATTCCATTCTACCATAAGGATTAATGATAGCTGTGATGCCATCATTGCTTACAAAGACAACCGGTCGCCTTAATTCCTGTGCGCGCATGGCAGCCATTTGTAAGTGTTGTGCTTCAGCAGAAGATCGACCAAACCAAGCATCATTTGTCACAGTGAGTAATATACCAATATGTTCATCATTGGTATGGATCAATTCAGGGAAAGCAATTTCATAACAAATGGAAGGCAATATTTTAATATGATCGATTTCAAATGGAGGTTGATTCATATTGCCTGGTATAAGATTAGACATAGGAATAGACATAAAATCGAAAAACCGTGAAACAATAGGGAAGGAAGGTATAAATTCACCAAAGGGAACGAGGCGTCGCTTTAAATATACTTGTCTATTTTTACCCAATAGGACAATACCGTTATAGTAACCTGATCCATCTTTAGTTTGAATGGGTATGCCAAGAATGAGAGCAGAATGGCTGTTTTGAGCTTTATTATCCATAAAATTAATAAATGAGGCAGCATCTTGTAGTGGCATAGGCACAGCTGCTTCTGGCCAAATAATTATTTTGCTTTTTCCCCATAAAGGCTCAGAAAGTTCGGCATAACGATCTAATGATAGTTGCAGATGATCAGGTGACCATTTAAGTGCTTGCGGAATATTTCCTTGAACCATGCTAATCGTAATGGGCGGTCCGCTTGGATGGGTCCATGGGATAAAGTTTAATAAACCACCAGTTGTCCAGATTATAACTAGGATGAATAAATGAAAATAGCAGGATTGAAAATGATTTTGTTTTAATTGCAAAATAGCATGGATGATTAAACTACTGGTGATGAATGTGATAAGTGAAACACCGAATACGCCAATGATAGGAGCATAACCTGCTAATGGTGAATTCGTTTGACTATAACCAATCAATAACCATGGAAAACCAGTGAATATCCAACTGCGTATCCATTCCATGCATACCCAACTTGCAGGATAAGCCAATATTATTTTTGTGGGAGTAGGAAGAGGGAAGTAGCGATTTGTTAAACCGCCTACTGCTGCTGGAAATAAAGCTAGTATTGCGATAAAGACAAAAGTAATAAAAGTAGCGAGGAATAGAGGAATGCCACCAAAAACATGGATACTATGAAACACCCAATATACGCCTGTTCCGAAAAAACCCAAACCAAAGAGGAACCCTAGCCAACATGCTCGGGAGGGAGAGGAGTTTAGCCACAAAGCGATCAACCCTGCAGTTGAAAAAATCGCTAGTGGGAAGATGTTATAGGGGGAAAAGGCTAAAGTTAGCATGGCTCCTAATAAAAGAGCTGCGAGATCACATAAAAATCGTTGGGATAGGCGTATCATAAGTGTCTTTGGCGTAAGTCTAGATAAAAAGTCTACTATTTTTTTCTTGAGTTGTAAGCTTAATTTTGCTAGGGTAACAGGTTATTTGGCTCAGCTTTATTTTTTATAGAAACAATCTGAACTCATCCTAGAGAAGGAAATCCTAATGAAAACCTATAAAAAGTTCCTCGTGGCTTTATTATATGTATATGCTGTTAGCATACTTACTGCGCCTGTTTTTGCGGCAGAAACAACCAATTATTCCTCTGAGCGCGCCAAGATTGAAAAAATCTCATCACAAACAAACGTTCTTCAGTCAGAAATTGCTCATCTCCAACAAGAAGTTAAATTTTTAAAAAAACAGCAAAGCAGCGCTCAACCATCTGTTACTTCTAAAGAACGCCGAACGCTTACCAAACGTTCTAACACGACTAGTACAGATTCTTCTACTACACCATTAAGTCAGCAAGAATTATCAAGACTTGCTAGTGAGGAAAGACAATATCTACCTTTTGACTTGGATGTTCCAGGGCAAGCATTTGTTTCAACTGGTCCTTATGTTGGTGTCCCCATCCAATACGCAGGGAATGATTTAATCATTAATAGTCCAAGTGTAAACACTGATTTGCAATTGTTGGCTATTCGTAAATCCATACGAGAACAATTGATGGCAATGGGTGGTATGGCACCGAAAGAACCTTATCATTCGCATTTATTATTTAGTGGCGCGATTCAGACACAAGCAAATTATACAGATATAGGAGGAAAGCCAAGCACATCCAATATTGATGTTAGCAATGTTAGCTTAGATGCTTTTATGTTAGGCCCAAGCAATTGGATTTTGGGGTTCATGGAATTTTCTTACGATAATGCTAAGCCCACTAGCAACTCTTACACCGTTTCTAATTCACGGTTGTTTGTTAATAAAGCATTTGTTACGTTGGGTAATCTGCATGATTCTCCTTACTACGGAACATTCGGGAAATATTATGTGCCATTTGGTGCGTACTCATCACTCATGATTACAGATCCCATGACTAAAGTCATGATGCGAACAAAAGCAAATGCATTGACTGTAGGTGTCAAGGAACCAGGAGATAATACATTTTTTGGTTCGTTATTTGTGTTTCGAGGAGATAGTCATGCAGCCTCTGTTAGTAAACTAAATAATGGTGGTGTGAATATTGGATATAATTACAAAACAGGTTTTTTCCATGGAAACTTTGGTGCGGGTGTCATAGCTAACATTGCGGACTCATCTGGTTTTCAGGTGGGCAATGGTTTTTCACAATACGAACAAATTTCGCACCGCGTTCCTGGCGTTGATTTGCGCGGAGTGTTTGCACTTGGGGAACATATGGATGTTATTGTTGAATATTTAAGTGCTACGACTGCTTTTAATCCAAATGACATGAGTTTTAATGGACAAGGTGCAAAGCCGTGGGCGCTTGATACAGAATTGGCTTATACATTTTCAATGTTTGAACAGCCATCGACGATTGCTATTGGTTATCAAAAATCTAGTGAAGCATTATCTCTTGGGTTGCCTTTGAATCGGTATGCACTGGTTTTGAATACTGCTTTATGGAGAAATACATTGGAAAGCATGGAGTTTCGTCATGATCAAAATTATGCTGCAAGTGATACAGGCAATGGTCCAACTGGTGCTGCAACGACAACTGGCCAATGTGTTTCGGCAACTTGTACTGCTTCAGGCAAATATGATAACGTTGTAACGGCACAATTTGATTACTTTTTCTAGAGGAGAATACGGAATATGAGTTTAGATCTGCATTTTATCTGGATAGTCACACAAATCTCGAATCAAACAGTGCGGGCAATGTGGCTTACGAGCGATGCACACATAGCGACCGTGTAAAACCAACCAATGATGCGCATCATGAATAAATTGCCTAGGAATATTTTTCATCAGTTGTTGTTCAATGGCTAGCGGTGTTTTGCCTTTAGCAAGACCAATACGATTGGCTACGCGAAAAATATGAGTGTCAACTGCAATAGTTGGTTCTCCAAAACAAGTATTTAAAATCACATTGGCTGTTTTTCTACCAACACCGGGTAAGGATTCTAATGCTTCACGATTACAAGGTACGTTGGAATTGAATTGATCAACCAATAGTTGGCAGGTAGCAAGAATATTTTTTGCTTTATTCTTATAAAGCCCAATTGTTTTAATATATTCTTTTAATTCTTGCTCGCCTAAATCCAGCATTTTTTTTGGAGTGTTTGCTATTTTAAATAATTTTTCAGTTGCTTTGTTGACAGATTTGTCAGTTGCTTGAGCAGATAAAATGACAGCAACCAATAATTCAAAATGATTTCGATGAGTAAGCTCAGTAGTTGGATGGGGATTCATTTTGCGAAATCGTTGGAAAATAGTGCGTACCGTAGTTGGAGTCATTGTTTTATTTTCAGTTGGGTTGTGGTTATAATATATGCCTTCGAATATATAAGGGGTTATATGTCATCGCCTTACATTAGTATAGTTATTCCAGTTCATAATGAGCAAGAGGTTCTCGAACAACTGTATTCACGTTTAACTGCCGCCATCGATGCTTTAGGAAAATCATACGAAATTATTCTAATTAATGATGGTAGTACTGATCATTCAGCTCGCATTTTAAAAACATTGCACGAACGCCGACCCCATCACATCCGTGTGATCGAGTTCAATGGAAATTTTGGTCAGCACATGGCGATTATGGCTGGATTTGAACATGTACGTGGTGAAATTGTGATTACGATGGATGCAGATTTGCAAAATCCGCCAGAAGAAATGGGTAAACTCGTTGCGACAATAGAAGCAGGGCATGATGTGGTAAACACATATCGAGAAAATCGCCAAGATTCCTGGTGGCGGTTGCAAGTATCCAAATGGCATAATCAACTTCGTGCTTGGATGGTGCCAAAACTTGTCATGCGTGATGAAGGATGCATGTTACGGGCCTATCGTCGTCATGTTGTTGATCTCATGGCATCTACTGGTGAAAGCTCAACTTTTATATCAGCTTTGGCTTTAACTTATGCAGCCAACCCTACTGAAGTTGGCATTGCTCATGCAGAACGTGCGGCAGGAACATCAAATTATAATTTTTATAAATTACTTCGTTATAATTTTGATTTAATCACTGGGTTTTCTGTATTTCCTTTACAATTATTTACCATGCTAGGAATGTTAATTTCATTTTGCAGTTTTGCATTTGTTGTTTTCTTGATGATTAGACGAATCATGATTGGCCCTGAAGTAGAAGGTGTTTTTACTTTGTTTGCAATCATGTTTTTCTTGATCGGTATTGTATTATTTGGGTTGGGAATGGTAGGAGAGTATACAGGTAGAATTTATCAAGAAGTAAGAAAACGACCACGTTTCGTTGTCAAGAATATATTAGACAAACCAATTGATATTCAGCCAAACAAGGATGTGTATGAAGTTCGCTCGAGCCAAACAATATCCTGACGACATTTTAATTTCCGGTGTGGATGAGGCGGGTCGTGGACCTTTAGCTGGCCCTGTTGTTGCTGCAGCTGTGATTTTGAATCCTTCACATCCTATTGATGGGCTAAAAGATTCTAAGCAATTATCAGCTTCGCAACGTTGTATATTATTCAGCCAAATTCGCAAACACACATTAGCTTGGGCGGTTGCTAGTGCGAGTGTAACAGAGATTGATGAACTTAATATTCTGCAAGCAACGCTTCTTGCTATGCAGCGCGCTGTTACAAAATTAAAAATCTCGCCTAAACGTATTTTAGTCGATGGTAATCAATGCCCAACATTTCCGTGTGAAGCAAAAGCTATTATTAGGGGGGATGATTCTGTGCCCGCTATTAGTGCTGCATCGATTGTCGCAAAAGTGGTAAGAGATCGTTGGATGGTGATGCTAGATAAACATTATCCTGCATATGGTTTTGCGCAACATAAGGGCTATACAACGTTGCAACATATTAAAGCACTTCGGTTACACGGCCCTTGTCGTATTCACAGAAAATATTTTGCGCGAGTATCAGAATATACGTAAATACTAGGCAACCAAAATAGGCGTAGCTAAAGGACGATGAGAAATATCTGCGCCACCATACACAATAGCCATATCATTTTTACTATGGTTAGGATGAGAGAGCTGTGTTTGCCAAGCTGATCCAAGTGTTTCAAGAGAATAAAAATTTTTGGAAGATTCTGCAAAGATAGATGTGTTAAGTAGAATAACACTGACTAACAGCATAAACTGTTTCATTTTTATCCTCCCACAAGAAGTTATTCAAAAAACCAATAGAAATATTATACAAAAAGAATAACATAAGAACCAACTTTATCTTCTCTGGAGCTTACCTAAGCCGACTCGAAATATAGAGAATACAAATATTAGTTATTGTTTTTAAAGGATTTTTTATGGTGCATTTGCCATCATTATGGAAATTTAAAATTTGGATAAACATGCCATATGTTGATTGGTGGTTGTTTATTTTGTACCACTATTTAGCTGAATTAGAAGAAATGGAGAAGGAATGGAAGCTCACTAGAGGGTATCAATTGTTTAGCAAAGATGATGTTGCTCTTTTGATGCTTTACAACGGGTTTAAATCTGGTGATTTTCATGCAAAAGAAATGCACTATGCAAAGAAGCAAATCATCGCAACTCATAAACTAGAAGGTGAAGATGAGGAGCAAACCACATTAGAATGGGATGAATGGCAAACCAATTTGCATCATCAATTGGAAACAATTGATGATCGTGTTCGAAACATATATAGAGAAAGAAATGCGAGCGAAAGTGAAATTTTTCAAACGATTGTTGAAGAAAAAAAATTATTATTACATGAATATATTTTCCATTTTCAAACGGAACGAATTAAATTAGATATTGATCATTTTTGTCGTCTTCAAAAAGTTCAACAGGATGCGCAGCATACCCGATTTTTTGTGAAACGAGAGCTCGCACGGTATTTTCACGATTATCTTAAGTATGAAGAAAAGAAAATATTTTTTGAGTTGCTTTTTGAAGTCGGCATCATTCTTAAAAAAACAGACGGGCATCATCTTGCAGAAAAATACTCAGATTTGCATGGATTAGAAGAAAAAAAAACTTGGTATAAGCAATGTTATTATTACTCTTCTTATTATGAATTGCATCAACATAATCAATCTGTTTTATATTCTTGTGGCTATTTTAATCACTATATAGAAAGATCATATGATAAAAATGAATTGAATGATGAAGATATAAATGAGTCGCTTAAAGAAAAAAAGGAACGTTTGCGAAGTTTAGAGAAACAAAAAAGACAAAAAGAAATTGAAAAAATCCAGAGTAATAGAATTAAAAAAAGAGAATCTTCAAAAAAATATGAAAATCTTATAGACTCTGTAGGTTATTTACAATTGGCAAAAGGGTTAAATACATTGTTAGTGTTAGATATTGAAGAATTATGTGATTTCGATGAAATTGTTAATGAAACATTACAAACTTATTTAACTCATTTTAACGTTCCTCACAATTATAAACAAGATGCGGTGAAAAAAGCCCAAGCATTTTTTAAACTGTATTTTTCAAATTTGCTTTGCATGAGTAAGGGTGTTGATACTTTATTGGATGATGCGTCTCATTTTCTTACGGAAGAAGAAAAGCCTCTACAGAATTTAATGATACATACTAAACGTATTCTTTCCACATACGCTACGCCAACATTTTCTCAAGAAGACGACCACTCCTCACCAATCAAACAAACGAATAAAAAAAATAAATCTAATGGGTTATTTCGTTTAGCAATTAACATGCTATTGATGAGTTTATTTGTGACGGGCTTAGTAGTTGCTGGAATAGTTACTATGGGGATGGTTCCCAGCATTGCATTAGTAACAACGATGAGCTTGGGAGCAATCGGGATATCGGTTGGCGGAAATATTGCAACTGTTTTAGGGATGAGCGCAATCAGCCTCAGTTTAGGTTTAGTAGGGGGGGCAATTGGTATGATCATCAGTAAATGCATCACTAGACGTAAACCGCGACGAGAAATGACGAACCTACGATTTTCTCCGATGACCGAAATAGATAGAGCTCCGGTATTTGAGAATTTTTCATCTACTGCTCACACAGTACAGGCGATAAAAAAATTAGATGGAAAACGTTTTGATGAAGCTAAATCTAAGCGCGTGGATGAAGAGGATGTAATTGAAAAGAAAATATATAATAAGCATTTTTCGAAAACGTTTACTAAAGAGGAGTCTTTTCCATATGCGTCCCAAACTCATTCTCCAACCTATTCATAATAGTTCTGTAGATATTTTGCAATCGTTTGCTAGTGGCAAACCATTAACGAGTGATCAGATGCGATTTTTGGAGTGGCATCAGAGAGAATTAAGTAGTGCTGAGTTTGATCCGGTGTTGAAGTATTATCTGGAGTATTATAAAAAACATCATCAAAAACAATATCAAGCGACATTTTTATTGCCGCATGAAGAACTTAATTTTGAAGATATTCAGCGATTAAAAAAAAGAATCAAACTATTTATTCAAAAAAATGCTCATCGTGTGGCAATTGGTTTAAGCCAAAAACAGTTTTTAAAGTTTAAAGAATATAATACACAGGAGTTAATTTTTTGGCATGGTAATCAAGCTTTAACTGGCGCACCTTATTTACCAGGTGGTATTCCACCTGTTATTTTCTTCCAGTGGGGAAATTTATTTGGTATAGTTAAATATCTTATTTTGGCGGAAGAAAAGGCGCTACGATCCAACATTTTAATTTATTTTGAGGATATGGCAGATCGTTACCTTGAACAATGTGTTATAGATTATCAACAAAAAATCAAAGAAGAGTTATCTCAACAATATGAACTTGTATCAGAATATAAGATTGATTCACCCACCTTGGATCAATTTCTAATTAAGCCCCCTCTACTTAGGCGGTAAGAGGTGGGGTGGATAGGGGAGGTTCTAATAATGTCGCTGGTTCTTCAATATTTAATTCTTCAATTTCAGCTTGCTCAATCTGAGTAAAACGTTGGCTAATTTTTCGTGAAGAGATGTGAACTTGTTCAGCATCCGTGTGTGCTTGCGCAATGCGTTTAGCTAGATTATCCATGCGGAATTGGAAGCGTTCAAAATCATTAGCTAACATTCGTAAGTGCTTTTGAATTTCATGTACTTGTTTACGTGTGGCAGCATCTTTTAATACTGCGCGCGCAGTTGTTAAAATTGCCATCATCGTAGTGGGGGATACCATCCAGACGTTAGCTTTTTGAGCATATTCCACCAAATCAGGATGATGTGCATGAATTTCGGCAAAAACCGCTTCTGCCGGGATAAACATGACAGCGCCATCCGCTGTTTCACCAGGAACAATATATTTTTCAGCAATATCTTGAATATGTTTACGAATATCAATTTTGAATTGTTTTTCAGCTTGTTGTCTTTCAGCTTCTGAAAAGGCAGAATCCATTAAAACACGGAAATTTTCTAATGGAAACTTTGCATCAATTGCTATATTTCCAGTAGGCTCTGGCAGAAATAACATACAATCTACGCGCCTGTGATTACTGAGCTGATGTTGAAAACTAAAATGTTGTTCAGGCAGCATGTTATAAATTAAAGCGGATAATTGCACTTCACCAAATGTACCTCTTGAACGTTTATCATTGAGAATTTCTTGCAAGCTCATCACATTGCTTGATAACTCAGTTATTTTCTTTTGTGCAGCATCAATGAGCGCTAATCGTTTAATCACATCTCCAAATGTTTCGTTTGTCTTTTCAAATCCTTCGGTTAATCTTTTTTCAACTTGCTGATTAATTTCTTTTAATTTAGATTCGGTTACCTGAGTCAATTGTTCAACACGTTTACCAAGTTCTTTAGCATAATCATTTAATGACTCTTTCACTTGTTCACGATTTTGTTGCACACCTTTTTGTAGAGTATCTTGCAATATTTTGAGTGTCTCCAGTTGCCGTTCATCAAAACGAGCACGATGTTGTGCAAAAGCAGATTGCAATTGTTCTTTTAATGCAGAGGAGTGTTGAATTTGCTCTATTCGGGCATGGCTCATTTTTTCTAAAATAGATTGCTCGAGACGATTGAAATTGATTAAAAGATTTTCTTTTAACTGCTGTTCAGCAGAACGATTTTGTTTATCAAGTTGCGATAATTGCTCTTCAAGATTTTTATTTTGTTTATCATGTGTTGATTTTGACATGATTTGTTTCAAAAATAAAAAAAATAAAATGGCAAAAATAGAAATATTTAATATGATTAATGTATCAGTTAGCATATCGATCTATATTACCACAGCATATCGAGAAATGGGCTGGACTTTTTTAATTAATTTGTTTTTAAATAAAAATTCAGCAAAACTATTCCATTCATCGTTATCAAAATTCGCTGGATCTTCTGAAAAATAGGGAATGGTTGCAAACCAAGCTTCTCGATTGACTTTGTTATTTGATTCAGGATATTGTTTGGCAAATTGTTGCCAAGCCTCACGCGGGTGCATATCCAAATATTCAACTGCATTTCTAAGAGCAACAAGAAAACGCGGGAAACGCTTATCGTGAATATTGTTCATATGGGTAATAAGAATCAATTGACTATAATTGGGTATACCATGTTCTTCAGGGAAAAAGACCGCAAGCTTATATCCTGCTTTTTCTAATTGTGGCACTTCGAAATTGCGTGTCATATCTGTGACAGCATCGACTTGATGAGATAACAGTGCTTGTGAAAGATCATGATCTGTTTGTGTTATTTTTACAACGTCTTTGTTTGATAAACCCTGTTTTGCTAACATAACGTTTAGTATAGCATTTGATAATTTATTAGAGCTTAAGCCAATGTGTTTTCCCTTGAGACCAGTTAATGATTTCATATTACCATCAAGTACAACAATACAATTTAAGGGCTTGTCAATTAATGTTCCGATACGGATGAGCGGTAATCCTTGATCAATTTGTTCCATGAATTGGGGTTGATAAGCAAGACCAATATCTGCTTCATGTATTGTGATTTGTTTAAACACATCACCAGGATGATTTGGTTCTAAAAGTTCAACTTCTAAACCTTGTTCTTTAAAAAAACCTTGTTGTTTTGCAATAATAAGTGGCGCATGATCAGGGTTTGGAAACCAATCGAGCAAGACGGTTAGTTTTTCAAGTGGCGCAGTTGTTGCAGCCCATCCCAATGGTAAAAACAAGAATAAAATCAGTGAAACGATTATTTTTTTCATTTGCTGTTTCTCCAAAATGTGGTTCTCATAACCGTAAAATATCATTAATGAATGCTTGCACCATAATAAAAAGAATAAAAAGAAAACCTAGCCGATATAAGGCAATAAGAAATTTTTCAGGCAACGCTTTGCCTGTGCTTGCTTCAATCAGTTGGATGAATAAATGACTGCCATCTAATCCTGGTATGGGTAGTAAATTCAAAATACCAATTGAAACACTAATAAATGCTAGAAAACCAAGAAAAGAAAGTATGCCGCTATTTAATGCATCTCCCGCGCTTTCAAAAATAGTAATCGGCCCCCCTAAACTTTGTAATGAAATTTTTCCTACAACTAGTTTACCAATTAGCATAAAGTTAAAATAAGTAAAATGAACTACTTCTTCCCAAGCTTTTATCAGTGCTTTTCCCGGACCATATTGTATTGTTTTAAAAAAATCCTTGGGCCACTTTATTTGTGGTCCAATACCGAGAAATCCTTCTTGTTGAAAAAAGCCGCTGAATTGATAACCTATTTTAACAGGAGTTTCTAGTATTTTACCTTGTCTTTCAATAGAAAAGATAAGGGTTTTTTGAGGGTGTGCTTCAATTATTTTAATTAATTCATCCCAGTTTTTCAATTTCTTCTGATTAATTGCAATTAATTTGTCGTTTATTTGTAATTTAGATAATGTTGCAGGAGAGTTTTGTTTCATTGTACCGATAATAAGAGGGATAGGGGGAGTATAAGGATGTAACCCTAAACTACCCAATGGATCAGGTGATAATTTATCCATTACCCAGTTAGCTAAATTTAAGGTATGTGTTTGAATGCGATGGTCTTGCTTGACTGTTATGGTGAGTTGATCGTGATCACCAGCGTGCGCAACGATACGCAAAAAAATGGCTGGCCACAGTAAAGTTTCATGGGTATCAATACCAATAATTTCGCTGTTTGCTTTTAACCCAGCTTGAGCCGCAATTGATCCGGGATCTACTTTTCCTATGAGAGGCTTAGGTGTGATAAAACCTATTATAAAAATTAACCAATAAAAAAAGATGGCGCATATAAGGTTAGAAATGGGTCCTGCGAGCACAATGAGGAATTTTTTGTAAAAGGGTTGTCGATTGTAAGCAAATGGCAGATCATGTTTGGATACATCTCCCTCGCCTTCATCTAACATTTTAACATAACCACCTAAAGGAATGAGAGCGACAACATATTCTGTATCTTTTTTGTCACGCCAGCTAAACAGTTTTTTACCAAAGCCAATGGAGAAGCGTAGAACTTTTACCCCAAGCATGCGTGCAGTAATAAAGTGTGAGAATTCGTGTATTCCAATCACGATAGCTACAGTGAGTAAGATGCCAATGATGGAGATAAGAAAATAAATCATTTAGAAGCCATTTTTTCGCATGGGATCCCAAGCGGGGACGAGTATTTGGTGGGATATTACCACATGAATACCAAAATGTTTTAATCGATTGCTAATTTTATTGATGGTGGCGCTATCTTTAATGGGTCCAATTTGAACTTGATAATGTTTTTTACTAGGCATATGCGCGATCTTGACTGGAGTGGTCAATAATGAAATTAAACGGCGCTTTAAACGTTCAGCGTTAGCCTTATTTCGAAAAGTAGCTACTTGTAAGTAAAGAAGCTGAGGTTTCTTTTTACTAAGGTGATGGGAAGCAAAGTGAGCAGGCGATTGGTTTTTTGCCAACCAAAAAGATCGTTGATAAAGATGAGGGTCAATGGCTTTTACACGAACCAAAGCTGTTCCGCGACCGGACATACCTAATTTTTTTGCAGCAACATAAGAAAGATCAATAATTCGATTTCTTTCAAAGGGACCGCGGTCATTAACTTTAACAATAATTTTACGATGGTTATGTAAATTGGTTACTTCGACGTAAGTAGGAAGTGGAAGTGTTTTATGAGCAGCTGTCATTGCTAGCATATTATATCTTTCACCACTGGATGTGCGTCTTGCATGAAATTTGGT
>MGXW01000107.1 GCA_001801495.1 Gammaproteobacteria bacterium RIFCSPHIGHO2_12_FULL_37_34 | reverse complement strand
GAAGAATAAAAAGAAACATACATAAAATGAATTGATAAGCTTTTATCATTTGGCATCTCATCTGCATCTCCATGATCATATGCCCAAATAGTTTTAATTTTCAAGTTCAGAAAAATTATAATCAGTATAAGGGATTTACATTGAATGTGTAAGGGGGTGTTTCCTGATTGATGTTAAGGAGTAGTAAACACTTTGTAAGTCGAACCTGCTGGCTCCCCAGTAATCGCACAACGTGTAAAAGCTATTAAAGTGATACCGTCTGCAAGCTTATTTGATGCACTAAGCAATAAAGTTAAATTAGAGGTTCCTTTTTCTGTCACAATTTTCGCGCAAACCCGCCAATACAGGCCTGAAGGTGTTCCTCCGCAAGCTGGAACATAGTTGTCACAGGAAGGCGGTGCAGCATCCGGACCTGTTGCATAAGCTGTAAAACTACTAATAGGATAAACATTAGGTGTCGCGTTAGGTGGCGTGCCTGTAAAAGCATCTGCTGTAGGACCAGTAGCTGAGGTTCCAAAACCACTCACCGAAGCAGGAGCTACCATAATTTGTGGGGTGGTACTTGCCGGGCACGATGGAACCGGTACACAACCTCCATGATTATAAATGCCTGCAAAATTAATAGCAGAAGCATTATTGAGGTTTTGGCCAGGGATAGTAACACTCGTTACCACATAACAATTGATACCACTGCTACAAGCAGGTGTGGTGGCAGGAGGCATAGCAGTGACAGCTCTAGTTGTATAAGCCATGGGTAAACGACCTGCAATAACATTTGCAATGACAGCAGAACTATTGATGGCAGGAATTTTGGTATACACATAAAAATTAGCTAATTGCCCTGTAGGAGAAGGAGATCCGGCGCTAGCCACACCCATTGAAATAACTTGCCCCCATGGGCTAAGAATGCTGGTATTAGGAAGATAATTATCTGCTTTAAGACGATCCAATGAGCAATTTGTGTCTCCATACTGCCCTGGATCACACGGCCATTTTCCATTGGATACGTAATAAGCTAAACCCGCATTTAGAATTTGCTGCATTTGTAAAGCAGTTCTATCAATACGCATAGCGGTCGCTTTTTGTTGCATATAGTTCATCCCTATCACAAGCAAAGCTGCAACAATTACTAACACTAAGAGCATTTCTAATAAGGTAAATCCAACATTCTGCCGTGTTACCATGTTATCCACCACATAAAAAATATTGCTCTCCTGCTGGAGTTTGTCCGCTGGTATTTAATAAATACTGAATAGGATACGTGGTATACATTTGCTTAAATTGTTTCACAAGCGGCTTAGCAAGCCAATAGGTTGTTTCATTTTGTGCTAAAGCAAAAGAAGGTAACCGCTCAAAGACAATAAAAGTGCCACTTGCTTGAGCACCTACAAAACAAGATCCTGTTGGATTGATAGAAGTTGATAAACAGTCTCCTCTTAATAAACCCAAATATAAATTTGCTTTGCTCGTATCTCGCAAACCTACGGTGACTTGAATATTCCAAATAACAATCGTGCCTATTTTTTTTGATCCTGTTATTGTTTGGAATGTACGATCAGCATCATGTCGAACAAATTGTACAGCGTAGGTATCAACAATCGGATTGCTTGGTAACGTTTCTATTAAATAGTGTTCTGTTGCAAGACTGCCCCCACTCGTAGAATTCCAAACTGGATAAATTGTAGCTGATGTAGTTAGTGGATTTAACGTTCCCATCTTCTCTGTTCCATCTGAACCTGTTGTCTTATCACAATTCACCTGATAATACTTAGCTGCTGCTTGAAAAAGCGTATCAATGTTATATCGTGCTTGTCGAATATAAGCATCCATTTGCATCACTTGATATTGTCTCAATGCCATCACAATTAAAGCTGCTGCAATCGCTAAAACCAGCATGATTTCTAACAGTGTCGCACCGCTTTCTTGTTTAAACCCTCTTCTATACTGCACCAATCGCCATCCCAGTACTATAAATACCTTGAACAATAGTAATAATCAGAAAAGCATCAAGTGTTAAAAATACCCCTCCAATAATCCGTGAAATAAATTTTAAAGTGGCTGTTGCTTGTTCAGCACCTCTCGTTCCCATACGAATTAACCCTTGTTCAAATCCTTTCACTTCTGCCATGACCCGCAATCGCATTAACTCTTGTTGGGTTACCAAACCGGTATCGAGTACATCAGCAATATTTGTTTTACCTACGCTCAGTAACCGCTCCATGACAATTAAATGAGAATGATAATAAGGATTAGCTTGATGTTGCATCACTTTCACTGCCGATTTAAACACAACACCATTTGAAACTAAAAGACCGAGCGTTTCTAACATACGTGCTGCTAAGAATCGTCGATAAAAAGAAAATGGTGGAAAATTATCTAAAACAGGGCGTAATTCTCCCGTATAATTTGTCATTAAACGTCGTACGATAAGGACAATCGCTATAATGATTAAAAATATTAACCACCACCAACTTTCAAGAAAATTAGCCAACCCCACTAAGCGCTGCCCAGCAATCGGCCATTCTTCAATAGGTTTTATAGTACGAAACAGAGTAAATACTTGAGTATTGATATAAACAATCATGACACAAGCAATAATCAACACAAAAAATGGATAAGCCATTGTGCCAATAAATGATCCTAACGCTACACCACGCTGAGACAACATATTAATTGCTGATTTCATAGTTTGGGCTAATGCACCACCGAGTTCGCCAATGCGAATAATTTCAATCACATTAACAGAAAACCAATCCTGCATGCCTTCTGCAAGTGGTTGACCTTGGCCAATTTTTTGTGAAATAACGAGTGCTACTTCTCGATTCAAACCAGTTGTCACTTGCGCGATCATATCAATCGCACGATTCGCAGGGATGCCATCACTAATTAACGTATATAAATCTTCAAGGAAAGCAAGTTGTGCTTTATTACCAAATTGCCAACGCTTAATGGTGAGTACAATTTGCGTATAGGTGTTTTTTATCCACTCTAAAGAAAGATCCATGTCGTTTACCTATAAGAGTAAGTTTTGGCTTGTGTAGCTGGGTTAATGGGGCCTACTACCTTTTCTGCATCAAATGGATCGCATAATCCCAATTGAATTAAATCAATCGCACGATCATAAAAATTCTCCCACCCATGTTCCTTTAAGTATTTTTCCCAACTTAGCGTATCGCATTTTTGAATAAAACTTCTACTTTCCTCATCTACCCAAATAACTTCAGCAATCACCATGCGTCCACCCACACCTGAACGATTACATTTGGCACACCCATTACCTCTCGCTTTTGCTCGATCTAAAACTTCTTTACCGAGAACAGCTTCCCAATCAGGAATAAATTGTTGATGTTTGGGGGAAGTGCGTAAAGGAATCGCACAACCCGAGCAAATTTTTGCAACTAACCGTTGACACATTAAACACCGCAACACACTACTATCGCTTAACAAAACAGGCGAAATTCCCATATCGACAAGTCGCGTCACAATCGCTGTTGCACGATTCGTATGCAAGGTGGTAAGCACCAAATGTCCGGTAATAGATGCTCGAATCATGACGTGAGCGGTATCCTCATCTCGCATTTCACCAATGATGATCACATCTGGATCCATACGTAATGATGCGCGACCCATGTTCGCAAATCCTCTATCTTCTTTTTCTGTATTCACCGGGACTTGTGTGGCTTCGAGAACAACCTTTTCTACAGGATCTTCTATTGAATATAATTTCAACGTTGATTCTACCATTTCCATGCAGCTTGCTAATGTTGTCGTCTTACCTGACCCCGTTGGACCAGCAACAATAATAGCACCAAAGGGAAGCTTCATAGCCATTTTGATAATGGTGATTTGATTAGTTGTATAGCCTAATTCTTCCAGCGTTTTGCCATGCTCTTCCCCTGTTCCAAGAATACGCATGACCATATCAAAACCGCCATGAGCAGGCATACTGGCTAAACGCAAACGAATATCTCTGCCACGCATTTTAAGTGGCATCGAGGCATCCTGTGGAACAAGCGGATTAAAATGAGAAGTTGCATGATCAGTTTCTTTATTAAAAGCAACGGATGCTATTTCTCGACCTAGTTTTTCTGACCATTCAGCATACACACGCAATTCACCGTGTTGGCGCATACGAATTTTTGTATACAATTCGCGAATTTGAATGTGAATATCACTCACATTTTGCATGACCGCTTCATAAACAAGATCGCGTAAATGTTTTTGTTGATCACTAAATGTGGTAGTAGTCTCACCTTTATGTTTTTTTGCTGTATCCTCTTCTTCACCACTAGCTAGTAATAAGCTTAATAAGGATTTAGTTGTTGCGTAGACTTGTCCTGGGTACACACCTTTGCTTAATAAAAGGGATTTACAATTTTGCACTGTTCGTGAGGTGGGATCAGATGAGAGGATGGTAGCACTTCTTAGAACAACAATATTCTCTTGCTCTTTACACCAAGCAAGCATTTCATCCATGACACGGTCTTTAGTGTCTAAATCTGAAGGGCTCGTTAGAACTTTTGTTTTGGTAGCAGTTGCATACTGTTCTAGCAAGATTAATTGCTCCTGTTCGCCTCCTTCAGGTGGTAAGACTACTTGTACCATATTCAACCCCGTAAGAAAATATCACTCCCTTTTTTTATTGCTTGGAAAAGTATGTGCATATCTTAAATTATAATGGTTTTACGGAGGGAAAGTTTGATTAATTTTTACACATCAATATTTTCTGCTTCTAAGGCGTTCATTTCAATGAATGCTCGGCGTGGCTCTACTTCATCACCCATTAACGTTGTAAACATTTGATCTGCAGCAATAGCATCTTCCACACGCACTTGAAGCAAACAACGTTTTTCTGGATCCATTGTTGTTTCCCAAAGCTGGTCTGGATTCATTTCACCTAATCCTTTATATCTTTGAATGGATTGGCCTTTTTTTGCATCAATCACAAGCCATTCGATTGCTTTTCCAAAAGATTGGATGGCTTGTTTTTTATGATCGCGAACAATATACGAACCAACTTTAATCAGTTGATTAAAATTATTTCCAATCTCTACTAGTTTACGATAATCAGAATTTAAAAATAATTCTTTATTAATCATAATATTATTTGAAACGCCATGGCTTGTAATAGTGAGTTTGGGCAACCACCATTGGCGCTCGCTATCTTGAACTAAATTGATTTCATAATATGTGGTTTTATTATCTGAATTAAGTCGATTAGAAACATCTGTGATTAGTTTCTTCATGTTTTCTTGATTGAGCAATTGTGCTTCGCTGATGTGTGGCATTGACATCAAGGCTATTATAAAATCTTTTGGATAACGTTTAGCAATGCGATCAACAATCCCCATCGCAAAATAATAATCTTTCACCATTTTTTCTAATTCCACCCCAGAAAAACTCGTACCATCTCCAAGAAATAGCTCCGCTCCTTCTAAAGCAGATTGAATGAGCAACTCATTAAGCGCTTCTTCATTTTTCACATAACACTCTTGTTTATTTTTCTTGAGTTTGTAGAGTGGAGGTTGTGCAATATAAATGTATCCTCTTTCGATCAATTCTGGCATTTGTCGATAAAAAAAGGTCAATAATAAAGTACGAATATGCGAACCATCCACATCTGCATCCGTCATAATAATAATATTGTGATAACGAGTTTTATCGGGTGAGTATTCTTCTCGACCAATACCACATCCTAATGCAGTAATTAATGTGGCAACTTCAACTGAAGATAACATCTTATCAAAACGAGCTTTCTCTACATTTAAAATTTTACCTTTCAGTGGTAATATAGCTTGTGTTTTTCTATCTCTTGCTTGCTTTGCCGAACCACCGGCCGAATCCCCCTCAACAATAAAAAGCTCGGATTTACTTGGATCTTCTTCCTGACAATCTGCAAGCTTGCCTGGTAATCCAGCTATATCCAATGCACTTTTTCGGCGAGTGAGTTCTCGAGCTTTACGTGCAGCTTCACGTGCACGCGCTGCTTCTATTGCTTTAGAAACAATGCTTTTTGCATCTTGTGGATTTTCTAGTAAAAAATTCTGAAGTTTTTCGCCCATAAGAGCTTCAACAATAGCTTTAACTTCAGAAGAAACTAATTTATCTTTCGTTTGAGAAGAAAATTTAGGATTAGGCATTTTTACCGATAAAACAGCTGTTAATCCTTCACGCAAATCATCGCCCGTTGTGGAAACTTTTTCTTTTTTAGCATAACCTTCTTTTTCAATATAATGATTAAAAACACGGGTTAGTGCGCTACGAAAACCAACAACATGCGCGCCGCCATCCCGCTGCGGAATATTATTGGTATAGCAAAACAGTTTTTCTTGATAAGTATCATTCCATTGCAATGCCACTTCAATCGCTATTTTATCTTTTTCCGCATTAAAATAAAAAATTTTAGGATGAATAGGAGTTTTATTACGATTTAAATCCTCAACAAATCCTTTTAAACCCCCGTGATATTCAAAATGATCGCTACGATCAGTGCGTTCATCGTGAAGATGAATTTTTATTGTTGTATTAAGAAATGCGAGTTCTCGTAAGCGTTTGGCTAAAATATCGTAATTGAATTGGATATTTTTAAAAATTTCAGCGCTTGGCTTGAAAGTGACTTCCGTGCCACGCTCTATGGTTTCACCTATAGGCGCTAACGGTGCAGCAGGTGTACCTAAATGATAATATTGCTCGTACATCTTACCATTCATTCGGATCACTAAATGTAATTGCTCCGATAAAGCATTGACAACAGAAACACCAACGCCATGTAACCCACCTGATATTTGATACGATTCGTTATCAAATTTCCCACCAGAATGAAGTATCGTCATAATGACTTCAGCAGCTGAGCGTCCTTCATCAGGGTGAAGATCCACTGGAATACCACGCCCATTATCTTTTACAGTTACTGATTCATCTGTATGTATAGTGACCCAAATTTCCGTACAATAACCAGCGAGCGCTTCATCGATTGAATTATCAACTAATTCAAACACCATATGATGCAGCCCTGTTCCATCTTCCGTATCGCCAATATACATGCCAGGGCGCTTACGAACTGCTTCCAGTCCTTTAAGCACTTTTATTTTGGATGAATCATAATTTTCAGTTGTATTCGTATTCACCACCCCAAACTCCTGCTACTCCAATATATAGCCCTGTTCCACGTGAAACACCTTTGTGATTTCTGCTGCACCATCTATACACTCCCAGATATTTTTCCGATCAATCGTGGTTATAAATGTCTGTGCCCGCTGTGTGAGTAAAAAATGAATTAGCTTTGATCGATTTTCAATATCTAATTCAGAAGGTAAATCATCTATTAGATAGATAAGTCCTTTATTTAACTCTTGATTTAACAGCAACCCTTGAGCAAGTATCATACCACAGATCGTTAATTTTTGTTGTCCTCTAGACAAAAAATGTTTGGCTGGGATATTACTAAAAGCAATATGCAAATCAGCACGATGCGGACCAAATTGAGTATAACCAAGATGAGTATCTTCCTGATAAGAAGATCTAAGAATTGAACCATAATCCTGCGATTCAGCCCAACCAGATCGATAAGTAATTTCAAGTCCATCTAAGATGAATAATTCCCGGATAAGAGGAATAAGAATAGGGAGTAATAGTTTCAAATAATCACGTCGTAATTGGTCTAATGTTAATCCATATTTAATTAATTCATTAGTCCATGTTTCTAGCTCTTGTTTTGAGCACTTATCGCGCAATGCTTTATTTCGTTGCTTTAATGCTTGTTCATAATTACGCCATACCATGAAAAATTCTGTAAAGTGATAAAAAAGACCCCAATCTAAATATTTTCTACGAAAAAGTGGGCTGCCTTCAAATAATTGGTGAGATTGGGAATGAATCATCCGAATAGGTAATTGATTCGCAAGTTCTGTTGTATTAGCAAGTTCTTTCTCTGCCATACGCATTCGTAATAATCCATTAAGGCTTTTTTCAAGCCCTATAGATACATTGTTTTTTGTTTTGTCTAATAATCGAGCAAAAATAGAAAATTTATCCGTTAAGTGTCTTATCACATGGCTAGCAATATTACTTCGAAATGATCGCCCCATACCCAAATAATAAATAGCCTCAAGCAAACTGGTTTTACCGCTTCCATTATTGCCATAGAAAACATGAACGCCATCCGGGTGAAGCGTTAAATTAACAGCAACTAAATTTCGAAAATTTGTAATAGATAAGGAAGTAATTGACATAGGTCACTATTACACATCATGGTGTTATGTAGTATCTTACGCGAGAATGTTCATTAAACTGTGTCATTGCTTATGTAACTCGGGAACGTACATCCCTGTACTCGGCGCTTTAAACCATCCATGGCCGCGACGTCCCTCGTCTACATAAGCAATGACACAGTTTAATGAATATTCTCTCTTACGCGGATTTCTAACGCGAGTATTATTAAAGCCTCATCGGCATAACAACATATAAACTCTCATCATCATCCGTGCTTTCTATTAATACCCCGCTGTTCGAATCAGTAAAAGCACAGCGAATGGTTGCTGAAGCAATAGCCGATACCACATCTAATAAATAGGGCACATTAAAGCCAATTTCCATATTAGTGCCGCTATAATCAAGTGAAACTACTTCTTCCGCTTGTTCTTGATCTGCATTATTAGCTGTAATTTTAAGCTTATTTGGTTCAAGTTGAAAACGAACGCCCCGGTATTTTTCATTAGAAAGAATGGATGCACGCGTTAATGCTTGTTTAATGATTTCACGATCCCCCATAGCAATTAATGTGCCACGAGGAATGAGTCGATTATAATCGGGATACTGAGCATGGATTAACTTTGTAGTAAAAGTATAATCAGAAGTAGTGATGCGCAAACGGCCATCACTTATTTGCACGATCACTTCTGCATTATCTTCATCACTTAATAAACGCATGAGCTCGAGTACACTTTTGCGTGGTACAATCATGCGGGCAGTAATATCTTTTATTTTTTCATTTTGTACAGAGGTCAAGGCTAAGCGATGCCCATCTGCAGCAATACATTTAATGGTCCCATTAGCAATTTCAAAAAAAGTACCATTCAAATAATGGCGTACATCTTGTTGTCCCATTGCAAAATAAGTTTGCGTAAATAGTTTTTTAAGAAGGGATGGTTGAAACGTTAAGGTAGTAGCATAATCGCTCGTTTCAAGATTCGGGAAATCCTGAGTAGGAAGCGTATTTAATATAAAATAACTATCCTGTGTACGTATGATTAACGAATTATTTTCTAATGATAAACGTAATAATATTCCTTCCGGTAAAGCTCGACAAATATCAAATAATTTTCTTGCAGAAACTGTTATTTCACCTGTTGTTGATAAAGATTCAATCGGCACAAAACCAATCAATTCAATTTCTAGATCTGTTCCCGTTAATAATAATTTCCCATCTTGCACAACAAGAAGCACATTAGACAAAATAGGCATCGTTTGTTTTTTTTCGACAATGCTACTAATCGCTTGGAGTGGTTTTAATAATGTTTCACGTTTAACGGTAATATCCACGGTTTAACTCCTAAGATATTGTTCGTATTTTGCTAGGACTCACTGTTATAACAAGAGTATCGTTTATAGCTGCGAGCAAGCATTAATTTTTTTATTGATAACCACAAAAAACTCATCCCTTTCGGATTTTTTGTTAAAGCGGACATCCTGTCCGCTTTTTATCAACAAAAAAATTAATGCTTGCTCGCAGCTATAAACGATACTCTTGTTAACCATTAAGTCGTTAGTATTCTCAATAAATTTGTATAATCTTCTTCAATATCTGTATTAGATTGTCGCAATCCTGCTATCGTGCGACAAGCATGTAAAACAGTCGTGTGATCCCTGCCACCAAAAGCATCGCCAATTTCCGGCAAACTATGATTCGTCAATTCTTTCGCTAAGGCCATTGCAATTTGTCTTGGTCGAGCAACCGATCGATTACGTCGTTTTGACAACACATCTGCTATTTTAATTTTGTAGTATTCTGCTACTGTTCGCTGAATATTATCAACCGTCACCAATTTATCTTGCAAGGCTAATAAATCACGTAATGCTTCTTTCACAAACTCAAGCGTAATTGCCTTCCCAGTAAAATGTGCGTTAGCAATAATACGTTTTAATGCGCCTTCTAGTTCGCGAACATTAGAGCGTATGCGTTTGGCAACAAAAAATGCAACTTCATAAGGTAATTGAACATTCGTTTGCTCAGCTTTACTCATTAAAATAGCAACACGAGTCTCTAATTCCGGCGGCTCAACTGCTACAGTCAATCCCCAACCAAAACGTGATTTCAAACGCTCTTCTACACCATTTATTTCTTTAGGATAGCGATCACACGTTAAAATAACTTGTTGCTGACTTTCCAAAAGTGCATTAAAGGTATGAAAAAATTCTTCTTGAGATCTATCTTTACCAGCAAAAAACTGAATGTCATCGATCAATAAAGCATCTACATTACGATAATAGCGTTTAAATTCATTCATTGAATTTGTTTGTAATGCTTTCACCATATCTGCTACAAAACGCTCAGAATGTAGATACAATACTTTAGCTTTTACGTTATTTTTAACAATTTGATTGCCAATCGCGTGCATTAAGTGTGTTTTTCCTAAACCAACACCCCCATATAAAAAAAGTGGGTTATAAGCACCTGCTGGATTTTCCGCCACCTGCAAACAAGCCGCTTTGGCCAATTGGTTAGATTTACCCTCAACAAAATTATCAAAAGTAAAATTTGAATTAAGATTGCTATGATAAGCCGTGTGATCCGTAGTATAAGAAAATATAGCTTTATTATTCTGCATAGCTTGAGTAGTAGCTTTTGGCGAAATATCTAGCTTGTGCCCATCAATACTTTTGCTACCAATCTCAAGTGATACAGCAGGAGGCGAACTTTCGCTAAACTGTTTTACTAATTCTTTTATTCTGGATAAAAATCGTTCTGCTATCCAATCTAAAACGAAGCGATTGGGTGCCAAAAGCACTAGTCTTCCATTCCCTTGTTCCGCTTGCAGAGGTCGAATCCAGGTGTTGAATTGTTGAGATGGAAATTCGCTTTCAAGCGCATTTAAACATTTTTCCCACAGTGATGTGCTCACTATTGCTCCTTTTTCAGAGAGTGCATGTGATGATACACCTGTCTTGAAGAAAAATGAAATGTTAGAATGCGCCTATGCTAAAACCTCTTATTCTCGTTGATGGATCCTCTTACCTTTATCGCGCATTTCATGCGCTGCCTGCGCTTGTTAACTCCAAAGGTGCTCCGACAGGAGCAATCTACGGCATGATGAACATGCTAAAACGCTTGCTTGCCGATTATCAACCTGACTACATGGCGGTCGTATTTGATGCAAAAGGCAAAACGTTTCGGGATGAATTGTATACAGAATATAAAGCTACTCGCGCACCCATGCCAGATGAATTAATTCAACAAATAAAACCCATTCACGAGATGATTAAAGCCATGGGATTACCTCTTGTCATGATTGAAGGCGTAGAGGCTGATGATGTGATTGGGACATTAGCAAAAACAGCACAACAACAAGGCTTAACAACGCTTATTTCAACGAGTGATAAAGATCTTGCTCAATTGGTAAATAACCAGGTGAGTTTAATTAATACGATGAATAATACTCTACTTAACCCAGAAAAAGTAAAAGAAAAATTTGGTGTGCCTCCTGAACGTATTATTGATTATCTTACTCTAGTCGGCGATACATCGGATAATGTTCCAGGTGTTCCTCATGTTGGCCCAAAAACAGCTGCAAAATGGCTACAAGAATATCAATCGCTTAATAATATTATTGCTCACGCAACACAAATCACAGGAAAAGTAGGCGAGAATTTACGTGCATCACTTTCTCAACTTCCCTTAACAAAATCGTTAGTCACCATTAAATGTGATGTCAACTTACCTTTTAATTACCCTGATCTAAAAATTAAATCTGCGGATAAAAAAGTACTGATTGACTTATATAAAGAAATGGAATTTAAAGGATGGTTATCAGAATTGTTAGAGGAATCCACGGAAAATAATACCAATTACGCAAATTATGTAATCATTACTTCAGAACATGTATTGCATGCTTGGATTGAAAAATTAAAACAGGCTAGCATGTTTGCTTTCGATACTGAAACCACTGATCTTGATCCTATCCATGCAAAATTAGTGGGCGTTTCCATCGCCATTTCTCCAGGTCACGCTGCTTATATTCCTTGTGGTCATGATTATCCTCATGCGCCTTCACAACTATCAACGGATACACTCCTCAATTATTTACGACCTATTCTTGAGAATTCGGCTATTCAAAAGATTGGACAAAATATTAAATATGATATGCAAATTTTAATGAATTACACTATTGTTCTTCAGGGTGTGCTCTTTGATACCATGATGGAATCCTATGTGTTAGATAGCGTCAGTAATCGTCATGATATGGATACGCTTGCACTTAAATATCTCGGTTGGCGTACCATTACTTATGAAGAAGTAACAGGAAAAGGCGCACAACAAAAAACATTCAACCAAATTGATGTACAACAAGCTGGCATATATGCTGCGGAAGACGCCGATGTTACGTTACGATTACATCAATTATTGTGGCCACGTATTCAGCAAGAAGCAGGTTTAAAATATGTCTTTGAAAAAATCGAAATGCCCCTTGTTCCTATACTTGCGCAAATGGAACATCATGGTGTATTGATTGATCCACACAAATTAGAAACGCAAGGCAAAGAATTACAAAAACGTTTACACAAGCTTGAACAAGAAGCATTTTTATTGGCAGGGCAAACGTTTAATATGAATTCTCCTAAGCAACTGCAAGAAATTTTATTTCAAAAATTAAATTTGCCTATTTTACAAAAAACACCTACTGGAGGCGCTTCAACAGCTGACCACGTTTTACAAGAATTAGCGCTTGATTTTGAATTACCACGCACGATTATTGAATACCGAAGTTTAAGCAAATTAATTTCTACTTATACCAATCGTTTAGTTGAACAAATCAATCCTGTCACTAAACGCGTCCATACCTCCTATAATCAAGCAGGCACAGCAACTGGTCGGTTATCATCCTCTCATCCTAATTTGCAAAATATCCCCATTCGCACTGCAGAGGGAAGACGTATTCGTCAAGCTTTTATTGCGCCTGTTGGTTATAAAATCATTAGTGCCGATTATTCACAAATTGAATTGAGAATCATGGCGCATCTTTCTGAAGATCCTGGTTTATTGCATGCTTTTGAGAACAATTTGGATATTCATCAAGCAACTGCTGCTGAGGTTTGGGAAGTACCACCTAATCAAGTCACGCCAGACATGCGTCGTCATGCTAAAGCAATTAATTTTGGATTGATTTACGGAATGTCTGCATTTGGTCTGACTCGCCAGCTCGGAATCGATCGAAACTCGGCACAACATTATATTGACCGCTATTTCGCGCGTTATCCTCGAGTAAAAGAGTACATGGATAATGCAAGAAAACAAGCAAAAGAAAAGGGATATGTGGAAACATTATGGGGTAGACGGCTTGCGATACCTGATATTTTGGCTAGCCAAATTCCAAGACAAAAAGCAGCCGAACGTGCAGCCATTAATGCCCCGCTACAAGGTAGCGCAGCAGATATTATTAAATTAGCTATGATTCAAATTGATCAATGGCTACATGAGGCCTCTCTTCAAACTCACATGATCATGCAAGTGCACGATGAGCTTGTTTTTGAAGCACATGAAAAAGAATTAGATCGCGTCATTGAAGGTATACGTCAACACATGAGTCATACCGTTCATTTACGTATACCATTGATTGTAGCTATCGGAGTGGGAGATAATTGGGATGAAGCATCACAACATTAGGAATCCCGTATGGATACATTACTACCTTCTCAACCTGAAACATATCGACAACTGATCAAGCGCAGTTTAGTGCTTTATCGTATTAGTTTTTTTAAGGTTATTTTATTTGCGCTTTGCGCAGCGATCATTACTTTTATTCCGCGCTATATTGATGTAATGATTGGCCAAGAAACGTTTATTCCGGGGCCCTTTTTTAATCTATACCATCTCTTACTATTAACGATTAATATCATCGTGCTTCCCTTTTTTATTGCCATCATTTGGCATATGTATTGCGAAACATGTCAAGTTCACGAACGAGCTCGTGAAGATATGATGGTCGGCATCAAAAAACTTATCCTGGTTTTTTCTGCTATTCTTATCCAATCTTTCTTCATATTTTTACTCGCATTTGGGTTTGCTCGTTTACAACATTTATATTTCCAAAATTATTTACAACAAACTCCTTACGAATCAGGCGCGTTTTTATTATCCATTTTTTTCATTGTGCAATTATTTGTATTTTTGTATGCCCAAACGTTATTTGTCTTTCTCCTTCCGCTCATTGTCATTGAACAAAATGGCATTTTAAAAGCAATTAAAAATAGTGTTTCATTGGTATGGAATCATTGGTGGCGTACGTTTAGCGTACAAGCTACTCCTTGGTTAGTTTATTTATTTGTTTTAATGATGATGAAATCACTATTTCACGTTAATATCCATATTCTTTTAATTCAAGATAATAGGCCACATGACCTTAGCGCTATCTTATTAAATACCGTTGTTTTTGCCTTCTGGATACCCTGGATTGCCGCGATCATGCTGGTTCAGCTGAAAGATTTGGAATTGAGAAAACGGTGATGTAGTCAAAACAAATTCGGTTATGGAATGAAAAAAACTACAAAAACATCTTCTCACATTTTTATAGGTTTTGATTTTGGCTTAAAACGCATCGGGGTAGCAATTGGCCAAACTATTACCAAACATGCTCGCCCACTTGATACAATCAAAGCAAAATCAGGTATTCCTGATTGGAATGCGCTTACAAAAATCATTAACAAATGGCTTCCAGATGCACTCATTGTTGGCATTCCACTCCACATGGATGGTACTGATCAAACCATTAGTCATCATGCGAGACAATTTGCTAAATCGTTGCATAAACGTTATCAATTGCCTGTTTATGAAACAGATGAACGATTAACCACAAAAGATGCTCGTGAAAGATTGTTTGCCCAAGGTGGCTATCAAGCACTTCAAGATGGACAAGTTGACCGTGTCGCTGCACAATTAATCTTACAAAACTGGCTAGCTGCGAAGTCAGATAAAAATAATTAGGAATTCATATGGCAACACGATCCATTTACTTATTAGGCTTGATAACTGTCGTTTTACTTTTATTCATCAGCATGTGGTTGCAATACATGGATGACTTTGTTCCTTGTCCTCTGTGCACCTTACAACGCCTAACATTTGGCTTATTTGGCATATTGTTTTTCATTGGTATATTTGTTCACAACCGCAAAATAGGGCGTATAACGATTAATTTTTTATCCCTATGCGCCGCTTTCTTAGGCATCTTGCTTGCTGGCAGACAAGTGTGGCTACAATATTTTTCTACAGGAAATAATATAGAATGCGGTGTCAGCATCCAATATATGTTGCAAATCTTATCTTTTAAAGAAGTAGCTCAAAAAATATTCGCTGGTAGTGCAGAATGTACTCAGCAAGGCTGGAAATTTCTTTCTCTTAATATGGCTGAATGGTCACTCATTTGGTTTATACTATTATTTATACTAGCAGGGTATCTTCTTAAAAAAAGATAAAATATGATTAAACATATCATCTTGTATTCATTTATACTGATTTTTCTTACCACATCTTTGCCTAGTTATGCAGAAGAAAATAATGAAGGATTAGGGCAAACGATTCAAATCTATACTCGTTTGCATCGTTTTGTCGGTAAACCTTCATGGTTGTTGATTGTTCGTGATGTTGATCATAATAAAAATATTCCTTACTTGTTTGATTTAAAAAAAGGAACAAACTTTTGGGTGGCTTTTACTTACGGCAGAAATTATTTAATTACTGTGTCAGAATTGCAATTTAGTCCTTATCGACGTGACCCTTATCAGATAAAAAAAATAAAAAACTTTTGTCAGTTAGAAAGCTTCGGCCATATTATCCGCGGTAAATCATTGTATATCACCATTAATGGCAAATTAACTCCAAACACAGACACATTCACTTGTCATATCTCAAAATACACTGATTCTAATTTTACCATCGCACCATCTGAACCAGAAAGTGAGGAATAACAAATTGAAGGAATAACCAATGTTATTAAATAACATATTAGGGGCCATTGGACATACGCCGATTATTCCCTTAAATAAAATCGGGCAAGCATTATCCTGTGAACTATACGGAAAATGTGAATTTTTAAATCCAGGCGGTTCGGTGAAAGATAGAATTGCAATCAAAATGGTAGAAGATGCAGAAAAACAGGGAAAAATAAAACCGGGCGATACTTTAATTGAAGCAACTTCTGGTAATGCTGGTATTGGTGTTGCCATGGTTGGTGCAGTAAAAGGTTATAAAGTTATTATCACCATGCCAGAAAAAATGAGTCGAGAAAAAGAAGTTGTTTTGGAAGCACTAGGTGCTAAAATTTATCGTACCCCAACTGATGCAAAATGGAATGATCCAGATAGCCATATCTCTTTAGCTAAAAAATTGCAAAAAGAAATTCCACATTCCCATATTCTTAATCAATATACAAATCCTAGTAATCCAGCAGCTCATTTTGAATATACCGCACAAGAAATTTTAGATGATATGGATCATCATCTTGCCATGGTTGTGATAGGGGCAGGAACAGGCGGTACGATTACAGGTGTTGCAAAAAAACTAAAAGCAGCTATTCCTCACATCCAAATCATTGGCGTTGATCCATACGGTTCCATTTTAGGGGGTGGGACAGACGTCTATCCTTACTTAGTAGAAGGCATTGGCTATGATTTTATCCCAGAAGTACTCGATAACACATTGGTTGATGAATATATAAAAGTAAACGACAAAGATTCTTTTTTAATGGCAAGACGCCTCATTCGCGAAGAAGGTTTGTTGGTGGGCGGCTCATCCGGCACGGCAGTATGGGCCGCTTTACAAACTGCTAAGCGCTTGCAGAAAGGTCAAAAATGTTTAGTGATTTTACCAGATAGCATTCGTAATTATTTAAGCAAATTTGTTGATGATACGTGGATGAAAGAGCAGAATATGCTACGCGATTAACAGAAGCTATTGACGAGATTGAAGCAATGACTACTAAATATCACCTCGCTACACGAACCATCCATGCTGGCCAAACGCCTGATCCAACAACAGGTGCAATCATGACACCCATTTACGCAACTTCTACTTACGTGCAGATGAGTCCTGGCAAACATAAAGGCTATGAATATTCACGAACCAACAATCCAACACGACATGCCTACGAACAATGTATAGCCGATTTAGAATCTGGGAAATATGGCTATGCTTTTGCTTCCGGTATGGCAGCAACAGCAACTGTTTTGGAATTATTAAAACCCAATGATCATGTTATTGTTTGCAACGATGTATATGGTGGAACCTACCGACTATTTGAAAAAGTCCGCAATCGTTCGGCAGGATTAATAACAAGTTTTGTTGATTTTACTCTACCTGAAAAAATAGAACAACATATTCGACCGGAAACACGCATGATTTGGGTAGAAACACCAACCAACCCAATGTTACAGTTGATTGATCTAAAAAAAGTAGCCAAGATCGCGAAAAAACATCGTTTAATTTCTGTAGTTGATAATACATTTGCCACACCTTATCTCCAACGGCCATTAGAATATGGCTTTGAAATTGTTGTGCATTCAGCCACAAAATATTTAAGCGGCCATTCCGATATGATTGGCGGTGTCGCAATAGTTAATCGTGATGATTTAGCCGAGCAACTTGGTTTTTTGCAAAATGCCATTGGTGCTATTGCTTCCCCATTTGATAGCTTCTTGGCAATGCGTGGATTGAAAACATTAGTGGTTCGCATGCAACGCCATTGTGAAAATGCATTAGCGCTTGCAACATGGTTAGAAAAACACCCAAAAATATCTCGTGTCATTTATCCAGGGCTTGCTAGCCATCCTCAACATGCTTTAGCTAAAAAACAAATGCGACTTTTTGGTGGTATGATTTCATTAGAATTAAAAGGCAATAAACAAGAAACAATAAACATGCTTCAACATTGTAAAATTTTTGCCTTAGCAGAAAGTTTAGGTGGTGTAGAAAGTTTAATTGAACATCCCGCTATCATGACACATGCTAGTCTTCCACAAGCTAAACGCGATCAACTTGGTATAAAAGATAATTTTATTCGGCTTTCTGTTGGCATTGAAGCGGTAGAAGATTTGCAAGAAGATTTGGAAGAAGCACTTAAAGCTGTTTATAGATAAGCGCTATCATGATCAACATGTAACGTTAACAAACGAAAAAAATCGCCTTCTCGTAAAGCTACCGCTCGATACTTTTGCGAAAATCTGAATGTATACAAACGTTCTCCAGAGCGTGTTTTTTTTGATAAGATCGCCTCCCATTTTATTCCATTATCCGTATATAATTGTTGCCAAGTGAGCTCGCGTATTTTTTTTAGTGTTTTGATGAACGCCATTTGCTCATTTTTTTCTAAATCAAAAAAATCTTTCTGGAATTCTGGATTATTTAAATCAATTTTAATTCCAATCATTATTTTTTAACATCCTTGATAAATGGATCAAAATTATCTTTAGGTTTATTTTTTTTAGACCAACTTAATGCTTTATCTAATTTAGATAAATGATTATCTTGATATAACCATTTCTCAGAATCAGGAATAAATTCCCCTGATTTTATAATCCAAGTACCATGATCTACTTGGTCAATTAAAACCATTTTCCCCGCAAACTCTTTGCCAAGAGAGACTTGCCCATTTACTCCAATGATTTTGACTTGTTGACTGGCCATATGGTTACTCCTACTATAGGAATTTTATATTTTACTATATTCCTATAGTAGTGCATTATTAAAAAAACACAAGTGGATTCAATGCAACGATTCTCGGTGAATTCATTGTTACCCTTGTCTAGCTAACACTCGCTTTATTTCAATCAATAATTGCGCGGTTTAATCACTGCATTTATAAAAAATTATACACTTTACCCCTCGAGACGGCTGCTTCGCAGCCTCCTCGGGGCGAACGGGTTAAAATGAGATAAATCCGTTCGTGCTGAGGAGCGGCACGAAGTGCCGCGTCTCGAAGCACGAACGGAAAACAAAATCGATCTCCTCAGGGCAAACGGAAATTTTGTCGTGTACTGAGCCACAATCTAGAAAATCACCTTATTTTTGAACTATAATAAAAAAAGAAAAATAGACAAAGAACACTCCCGTGCCACAAAACGAATTGATTGAAAATACAGAGAAAATTGTTGTTATAGGGGCGGGTCCCGCAGGGCTTGCGATGGTTGCGTCATTATTAGCACAAGCTTTGGATAATCGTTCTAAAAAATTTGAAATTCATTTTATTGAAAAACGTAGTTCTTATGAAAGGCGTCAAAAAATTGTATCTTTTCCTGATTCTATTCTAAAAGAAGAAATCAAGTGGGGAGATTTTTGTAAAAAAATATTTTATCCTCATGATTCTATAGAAGTTAATGAAAAAGGAATACTTTTCCGCAATGGAACCCTTGTTCATCCGCCGCTTCATGCTAGAGAAAAATTATTGAGAAAAATATTACGTCAAGAAAAAAAAGGAGAAATAATTAATTTTTCTTTACGTTCGCTTGAGTTAGCGCTTAAAGAACATATTGAATCTGAAAAAAAAATAAATGTTACAGTCAGTTGGCACTTAGAATCCTATGTGAGCTCCATTCATTTAAAAGAAAATAGAGTGGGTGTAAAAAATAAAAAAATAGAGGAAAAGGAAGATTATTTTAAATTTGATACGTTAATCATATGTGAGGGGGTAAAACGAGAAACGATTACCCAAATAAATGAAGCAATAAAAAAAGAAGAGCTTCCAATCAACCCTTTTACTTTTTCTGACATAGGAAAGGATCGATATGTAGAAACTGAAAATACACTATATTATCCAAATCATTGTGCTGTGAGATTAATACGAAAAGATAATGATCTTCATCAATTTAATCAAGCAGACAAAAAGCAGGCTATCGCTGTGTTAAGAAAATGGGGTTGGTTGCATACAAAATATGGTCCGGATTTTCATATGGATGATAATAGTTGGAAATCCGAAGATCCAGAGTGGTATTTGAGGGTGCATTTTGTGGGTATGATTACACCAAATATTAAAAATATAAAAGATGAATTGGAAAGAAAAGAAGCTATATTAGAATGGGTAAAAGCACAAGCCGCTTTAAAATATCGTGTTCCCATGGATTGTTTTGAACTGGACACCAAAGGTAATAAAAATCTTCATGTCACTTTGTTTACCTTAACTATTCAATCTGTTGATTCTCCTATCAGAATACTTCCAAGCGGAAGTGAAATTGCTTTAATTGGTGATTGCGCAATGGCGTCTTACCATCATACAGGACGTTCATCAACAATAGCACTTAACCTAGCAATTCAATGTGCAAATGGTTTGATGCAAGATGAATCTCACTATCTTAAATTGATCGAAATATATCATGCTTATGAAAGATATTTGGAAAAATTTATTCAAGATGAATTTCATCAAAATTTGGATACTCATCCTAATCGCAACTTGTTTAAGCATCATTATAAAAACTTAAAATTTATTAAGGATCATGTAGCAATTAGAAAAGAATATGATTTGCATTCAAGAATGCTTAAAGAAGATGATGCCTTAGAAAACGATTATCAAAAGCTTATGAAGCAAATTAAATTACTTTGGATAAAAGCACAACAAAACAATGCTTTTGCGGCATATGCGTTAGCAATACAATTGGAAAATGGCGTGTCTTATAAAAAATTAGAAAATAACTATTTTATAATCGCTACTTATAAAAATTTAAAGGAGAGTTTATTCTGTTGGAATCTTTTATTAGCAATGGGATATCCTGTCGAAGAAGATATTAAACGTGTTAAAAAGCAAATTGTTGATGAAGGGATAAGCTTTTCTCAACGAGAACGGTCCCATTTATTTTTTGGAATACCAATACCAGATCTTTCTTCTTTAAAGAAGGAATATCATGCTAATCAAGAAAAATATAAATTAGACTGGAATGCTTCCGATGAAAATGTTGTAGATATTAATTTTATTAAAGAACAAATTGCTCGCTTGATTCCACTTGCGGAAAAAGGAGATGGCGTGGCTGTTTATGCATTAGCAAAACAGTTAGGTGAGGGCGTTTGCTATTCTAAATTTAGAAATCCTAGCCATTAT
>MGXW01000106.1 GCA_001801495.1 Gammaproteobacteria bacterium RIFCSPHIGHO2_12_FULL_37_34 | reverse complement strand
TCATCTAAAAAACGAATTGGCCAAGGTTTCCAAATATCAAATAGACGAAATAAAAGAAAGCCAAAAATGATCCAAGCATAACCAACAGGCGCATGAATCATGGTGACGAAAAATCCCGCAAATTCATCAACACACATGCCTGGGTGATCGTGCACATGGATGTCTTTACTGACTCGGTCACATAGTAAGGAGCATGCAGCAATAAATAATACAATAAAACCAATATAAAAAAATAACGGTAACGTTTGTTGTAATAGCAGATAAAAAGGAATGGCCATTAGGGTGCCGAATGTGCCTGGTGCAATTGGCAGAGCGCCACTACCGAATCCGAAAGCAATAAAATAGAATGGATCTTGCCATACCTTTTCAGGGATGGGTGGAATGGTTTTTCTATGCAATCGTAAGGCTTTAAAAATGTTGATAACCTGCTGTTTTGCCATGATATTGCCGTCCATCTTGATAATATAATAGTAACCCTGGTTGTGTCGTTATACTACCTATGCATGATTTAATCTATTTGGTTTGAATATAATTCAAATAGGTCGTTGTAATTTTAGTTACTGCATTTTCATATATATTTTTATTTATTGCTAACTCTAATTTTTCTGCAATATGATAGGCATCACATTCCAATTTTATTAACGCATCTGAGCCTAATTGTATCGCTTGTTGCATGAGAGCAACTCTGGGAATAATAAGAGTATTTAAAACATATATTTCATCCTCAGATGCATTAATATATAATTCAGGCAGAGCGTAAAACATTTGAATAGAATTATCAATTCGTTTAAATAAACCACAAAATTTTTGTTTTTCAAAAAAAGACATGGGCGGTAGTAAATATCCAAATATTTTTTCTAGCATTATGTAGAGTTGATACGTTCTGCATCGGTGTCGTTTATTTTCAAAAAAATGCTTCGGTTCTTCTTTTTTAGAAAAAATGCTATCAATAGTGCATATGATATAATTAGCATAATCATGTAAAATAGTATTGTTGATTATTTTCGCTTGAATATCGATAAGCTTATCAGAATAGTGGCATTGATAATTGTTTGCATGGAGTAAAGTAAAGGTGTCTTGAACAACAAGAATTGCTATGTCTGATTGCTTAATTCCTATTTCAGATATTGAGGACATTAATTCTTTAGAGAATGCATTTGATATTTTTAGCAGATGACATCCAAGTATACTTGTGCATGGAATTCCAATGTAACAGTATAATCGCTTGATCGATTTATGCAAAAAATTTTTGTCTTCTAATAATTCAAATCCGAAGGGGGAAATGATTTGCAAACCTAAATCGTCTTTGTCAATCTTTCTGCAAACACTCTCTAACAAGCTTCGCCACGCAGCATTGGGAAATGGCATTAATTTTTCATTGGCAAATGATTTGGATAACATATTTAAGTTATAGTGATGCCTATCTGGCCTAAAAGATACCCCAATCTAAATTGATTAAAACAATTCATTTTTCTTTTAATGTTAAGAGTATGTGTTTCCGCCGTGCGTTTTGAAATATTTAAAATAATAGCAATTTCTTCTGCGGTTTTTCCTAAAATTAAATAGTTGACACATTGTAATTCTCTTTCTGTTAAATATAAATTTCCGAATTGATATCCTGATTTTTTGCGTTTGTTAGTAAGCGTCCCTGAGCCAATGTATAACTTTGATTTTTTAGCAGCATGAAGTATTACATCCGCTTTTTCTTGAAATTCAGAGATAAAATTTTCATATTGGTTGAGGTTGTTTATATACTTATTAATTATTGAAGAATCTGACGATTTAGCTCCGAGATTATAAAATCCGAAACCATCTTGTTCATGTTTTATAATTGTTATACCGAATTTTACACCAAGCATTTCTGTTGAATCAATTAAAATAGGATCCTTTTGATCTAACCCATTCCATAAAATATAGTTATACTCGGAAAGTTCAGTTTTTTGTTCAAAAGCACCGATTTCTGGGTAAGATTTTTTTAAATAATGATTAAGCCAATTTGGATTACTGCATAAATATGCAACATGGCCGTTATGATCTCTATGAATATAATTAAAGTGATCCAATCCTAGCTGCTTGAAATAAGGGTTGCATAGTTCTGTAACATCCCTTGATAGACTTAAAAGTACTTTACTCATAGTGTAACATCAGTCAAGTTGTTTCATTTGAGTGTAATCATAGCTAATTAATTTAGTCGCATATGGCTGGTCTTCAATCAAGGTTATTTTATATCCATCAACCACTTCTATTTCTTGAACAGCATCAATATGCATGTTTTTTTTCATAAAAATGTCCTTTTTTTTGATTACCTTTTTAATATCGCTTACGTTGGCGGCTACAATGAAGAAATTGGTATGTAATTCATAAATTCCTATCTCATCATCATAATAACCTACGTGAATAATGAACAATTTCATAGATGAACTCCATTATTAATAAGCGAATGATATAGCATACCTGGTGGTGGCAAGCAAGATTATTCTTCTCCGTAAAAATACGGATATATCATTTTGTAATTTTATATGACCATTTCTTTAATATTTTTAAGTTGCTTTATGGAGGAAGAACACCATGCCTAAGACGGACTTAGTATACTGTTTGTTACAACATCATAGCTGCAAGCTATCGCGAATTGAGAAGTTTCTATTGGAAGTAAAACTTCTTATGCATGTTTGTTGTGAATTATCTGAGATTTTCAAATCTAAATATAAGGAATACCACCGCTTAATTAAATCTAATCTGAATCAGGATGAAAATATGTCAAATATAAAATTTATGCAAGAAATGATTAAAGATATTTTATCAACCCGCGAATACAATCTTACTGGAATAGCAATCCATACTCGCATACCGGAAGAAGTGCTATTTGATGTAGCTACTGGTATGAATATTGAGCCGACTTTTGAAACATCTAGAAAAATTTTTGAGTTACATATTTCAGTAAGACGTAATTTATATGATGAGATAATGCGTAAAGTAGCATCAGCATATCTGGTTTCACAATAATTTAAAAAGAACTGACAGCATGAGTAAAATGTGAAGTTTCGTGCGCAATCGTAAGGCTTTAAAAATGTTGATAACCTGCTGTTTTGCCATGATATTGCCGTCCATCTTGATAATATAATAGTAACCCTGGTTGTGTCGTTATACTACCTATGCATGTATAGGGACAAGTTTGTGATGCTAATTTTTTTTCTAATGTGGCTTGTTTATCGATAGGAACAGTAAAACATAATTCATAGTCATCGCCTTTAGTGAGTGCAAACTTTATTGCTTCTTCTTGAGGTAAGGCACGGGTGAGAGCGGGTGATAAAGGCAGCTGATCAACATAAACGGTTGCACCTACCTTGCTTTGTTCTAAGATATGGCCCAAATCAGCTGCTAAACCATCAGAAATATCAATGGCAGCATGTGCAATATTTCTTAGTAACTCACCTGTTTCAACACGAGGTTCGGGTTGATTGAAACGCATCATCAGGTAGGGTTGATCTTGATTATTTAATTGAATATTTTTTTTAAGGTGATCGAGCGCAAGACCAGCATCGCCTAATGTGCCTGTCACGTAAATTAAATCGCCTGGTTTTGCATTTTTTCGCAGCAATGTTTGTTGTGGAGGCGCAAAGCCAAAGGCTGCAATGGTAATGGATAGGGGACCATGTGTTAAATCACCACCAATCAATTGAATATGATAGCGCTTAGCAAGCGTTAATAAACCGCGGCTAAATGCTTCTAACCACTGTTTATCAGCCTGTTCTATTGTTAATGCCAAGGTGATCCACGCTGGTGTTGCCCCCATTGCGGCTAAATCACTTAAATTAACAGCAAGTGATTTATAGCCAATATCGTAAGGTGATGTTGAGAGTGGAAAATGTACACCAGATACCAAGGTATCAGTTGTAATAACTAATTCTTGATGGAGTGGAGCAGTGACAAGAGCAGCATCATCGCCAATGCCATAGATTACATCTGCACGATGGAGTGATTGGTGGGTGAAATATGTTGTAATGATATCGAATTCGTGCATGTTATTTACTTCTAAATAGGAACACTCTCGAATTATCTACCAGTATTCTTTGCTGAAATTTCTTCCGCTCGCTTTATTTTTGCTACTTTATCCAATACTCCATTGACGAATTTATAACCTTCTATCGAACCAAATTTTTTGGTTAATTGCAATGCTTCGTTGATAATGACGCGGTAAGGAATATCGGGGCGTTTAATCAGTTCATAAATGGCTAGTCGCAATACGGCAAGTTCCACCGGATCAATTTCTTGTAGATTGCGTTCTAAGAAAGGTTGCATTGCTTGGTCTATTTCTTGTTGATAATGAGGAATGCCGTGTATTATTTCTTGGAAATAAGCTAAATCAAATTGTTTATTAATATGATGGCGCAAAAATTCATTTTCTAATTCATGAAGTGGCGTCGTAGCTAATTGCCACTGATACATGGCTTGCACTGCATAACGACGCGCATTATGCCGAGCAGCAAAATTAATGGTTTTGCTTTCGGGGATGTATGGCGGTTGTTTTGCGTCGTTTGGCATGTCGGGTTAGCCTACTAATTTCTCTTCTAAATTCATCTATGTCTTGAAAACACCGGTAAACAGATGCAAATCGCACATAAGCAACTTGATCTAATTGGTGTAATTCTTCCATCACCCATTCTCCTAATTGTGAGGAAGGAATTTCACGTTCTCCACTTGTCATTGCTTTGCGAATGATCCGTCCGATCGCAGTTTCAACTTGTTCAACACTAACCGGGCGTTTTTCTAATGCGCGTATCATACCAGCACGCAATTTTTCTTCACTAAACAAAGCCCGCCGTTCGTCGCGTTTGATAACGCGAGGCAGTGTGAGCTCCGCGGACTCATAAGTAGTAAATCTTTCCTTACATTTTGAGCATTCACGTCGACGACGAGTTTGATTGCCTTCGCGTAAAAGCCGCGAATCAATCACTTTAGTATCATCTGTGTGACAAAATGGGCAGTACATAGGTTTTATTTTTGCTCACAATGAGCAGAGTTTAGCGGATTTTAGAGGGTTTGAATAGTCATTATCATTATAGAACCTAGCATGAATTAGCATAAGACTTTTTATTGTACTCTTCATTTTTTGATGATGTGGGCTGTTTAGGTTGAAATAGCCTTTGCCCAGGAGCTTTTGTGAGAAAGAATAGGTTGCCTTTCTCGTCCCGATCTATAACCTCGGTTTCTCCTAGCGCTTTTAGTATAATGTGCACCACCACTCTACCTGATTCCTTATCTATTTTTAAGACTAAATGCTTGGTTTCTTCTAGCCCGTCATCCGAATCAAAAGATAACCGGGAAAGGATTTTTTCAAATGCTAGACGAAGATTATTTTTAAAGGTGCGGATACTTATACCGCCATTATAATGTTCATTTTCAAGCACCTGCAAAATAAGTGGTTTATCTTGCGCATCTATTCTTCCTTTCATTCGATATTTCGTTTCAATCATATGCAATGATTCAAGCAAATAGTTATCAATCACTTTTTGAAAGTGTTCGCCTTTACTAATCGGGCTAAAAGGGACGACAATGGCACGACCCATCCATTCGCTAGTAAATGGATTTGGATTATCTGTATGTTGCTGCACGGCTAATTCACTAAAATGCTTAGCAATTTCTTCGCAAGGTAAGTTATTTTGAAAATCGGCGATAATTTTTTTACTAAACAAATTAGAGGTGGCTATAAATATACAATTATAAAAATGATACTTGACTGGAATGTTTTTACGCTCATCTTTTGTATAAAGCACATCAATCGTGCCGATATCAAATAGAGTAAGCAATGTTTGTCTTACATTATGATGCGCTTTTTCAATTTCATCAAAAAGCAAGATAACATTTTTTATTATTTTTTTATGAGCATTACTTTCAGGGCTAGCATAACAATCAACTGCCTGTGAAAAATATGGCTTATCCGCAGAACCAATGTAACCTGGGGGTGATCCAAATAACCCACTAGTGCAATGCTCTGTCGAATATTTTTCCATATTAAAAATAGCAATGCGCTCTTTATTTGGTTTGTTTGGCTCGATAAAGGAAGAAAGAATTTTTGCCAATTCAGTTTTACCAACACCGGTTGGACCACAAAACAAGACGACAATTGGATTTTGATTAATATTATTTTGGTTACGATATAAACTATTCAAGGTGTTTG
>MGXW01000105.1 GCA_001801495.1 Gammaproteobacteria bacterium RIFCSPHIGHO2_12_FULL_37_34 | reverse complement strand
GACGTACGAAGCTTCATGAAGAAATTGAAGATATTCATCAACAATTTAAACATTTAATTTCCCAATATCGTCAACAAGTGGATGTTCAAAAAATTGCAACCGGTGAGCATTGGTTAGGCCAACAAGCCCTGCATTTAAAATTAGTAGATGTAATTCAAACTAGTGATGATTATCTCTTAGAATGCAGTAAAAATGCTACATTATTTGAAATAACTTATGAAATAAAAAAAACCTGGTTAGGTAAATTAACTGCCGTAGGAAGCTTATTGCTTGAACGCACAATAACTACGACCTCTTAAACAGTGTTTGGTATTTGGTCTAATAATTTATTCTGGTTATTTTACAGGAGTTCCCGCGTTTGTAAGCGGGAATTCCTGTATTAAATTGCACGCAAACTAGTTACCAAACACATTTTTATGTTCATCATGTTCCTGGTTTACATTGACAAGCGCTTGCTTAAATTTATCTGCCTTTTCATAGACACCATGAGGAGCCCCTGATGCAAATAACTTCATACTAGCACCGATACCTAACAAAGCCGCGCTTCCTGCAACAATCATGCTACCAGCCTGCCATAGTAGTGTGGTACCAACTGCTATACCAAATGCGCTAAGCGGTGTGCTAAAACCAAATGAAGCCACCGCAGCCATTACACTTACCGCAACAATTATTGCACCAATGAACCCAACTGCTGCGCCAAAGAATTTCTTTAATTTTGGATGAGAAGGCTGCCCTGCCACATAACAAGCGGATTGTGCAAATTGATCCAATCTAGTATCTGGAAAATCTTCTCCCTCTTGAGAAAACGGATGTGCTAACAATTCTTTTGCCTGCCGTAACATACGTGTATAAACGTAATATTCGGGTTTACGATCTTCAGGTTGTCTGAATTGATCGCTTTCTTGCTGCGATATTTCTTCGGAAGCTGCAATCGCAAGCTCTTTCGCATATTTGCATAATGTTTTATCGCCAACTTTAGCCTGTGCTTGTAAATTAATGAGTGCTGTGTGAAAGTCTTGTTTTTCAGCTCTATCTAAATCACTTTCTGTTCGATGAAATAAAATAGGACTCTTATTTTTAAACAAAACAAATTGACCAAAACAAGTTTGACCAATGCTCAAAGAATCTGCCTGATGTTGTTCTTGCGCGTCTTCGTCAACTCTCATAGAAGGCAAACTACGCCTCCATTTTACATGAGTGGATTGCACCAATTGCGCTAATCGTTCTCGCAAATCAACATCTAAATTCACATTTGATTTGACATATTGATCGTACAAATCCCATATAAAACCACATAATTGAATATATTTAGTTCGCCAACTTTTTAATTCATCCTCTACATGAGATTCTTGCTCAGTTAAAATTGTTGTAAGTTTTTCTGCTAACCCATATAAACATAATCGTACTTTAAAATCTTGGATGGGATGAGTGTTATCATATTCTGTTAAAGACGTGAGAACATTATCACGCAATCTATCAAATGCTATTTTAGGATTCTCTCCTAAAGCCGTAAGAAATGTTTGCGCCTCATCAATATAGCGAGAAAGATCCTGATTACTTTTCTCTAAAGATTTTTGTTTGTTTGTAACCTGCGTTTTCCAGTGTTGTACCACTTCGGATTGTCGTTGCAAATTTTCAGAGTATGCATCTAGCACAGCATGTTTGTAATCACCTCTTTTCGCAAGATTATCGTGATAGACTTGTATATATGTCAGTTGCTTTTTAAGTTTTTGCTCATTCTTTTCGAGTTGCGCTTTCCATTTTTCAATGTTCTTATGAGAATAAGTAACTACACGTGGTCTAGGTTGCATATTTTTTCTCCTTATTGTAATTTGCTATTGTCCAAGCATGTAAACGCGAATTCGAGGAGCAAAAAGCACGCCTCGAAACAACAAAAATCAACTGATTGTCTATGAGTTATATCTACCAGTCAATTATTTTTTGTTTAGATCTAAAGAACACCCTTTTGCTGTTTTTTTATCCATGCCGTCTTATGGCTATAAAGCCATAAAATCAATTTATTGTTATATGGCTGTATTTACATATGATAAAAATTGGTTAAATTTGGAAAATACTCGTCCCATCAGCTTATCGATGCCCTTAACCGAAGTACCTTATAAAGGATATATCGTCGATCGTTATTTTGATAATTTGTTACCAGATAACGAATTAATTCGTCAACGACAATAAAAGAGCAACGATAGTTGCTTTTTTATTGTCGTCCCCAACCGGATTCGAACCGGTGTTAGTGCCGTGAAAGGGCAATGTCCTAGGCCTCTAGACGATGGGGACAAAGATGATTTGGAGCTAGGCGGGATCGAACCGCCGACCTCTTGCATGCCATGCAAGCGCTCTCCCAGCTGAGCTATAGCCCCTCTCATATAAATCTCTGAGAGAGCAGCGATTCTAATGAGAGTCGCGAAGATTTGTCAACTAGTGTCTAATTACATCATTTTTAAAACTAATTTTAAACGATACTCACATTTAAAAGTTATCTAAAATAATCATTTTTTTAACACTTTTTAATCTTCTCAAACCATACAAATTAATGTATAATTTCCTTTCAAAAATTATTCTAATAACATGATTCTTAACAAATTATTAAGACGAGGTTATGCATGAGCGGCGAGAGAAAAATTTCCTTTGGTGGTGAAGCAGAAACAACTATTAATGTCCGTTCTTTTGATTTCGACGGGTGTTTGTTTAATGAAAATTATACCAACCAATTTAGCACTGATTATGAAAAAAAGAAACTAATCCCAACGGATGAATTAGAAGAAGAATTAATTAAACGGCATTTAATCCCTTGCAATGAAATATTAGTTCAACAGATAACTGAAGAGATACAGAAAAAAGAATTTAAAAAAGTTATCTTGATGGTAGGATCTAATAGGCAAGATCGTCACATGGATAATGGGAATAAAGTTAGAGTAGGAAGAAACGGACCACTTCGTACAGGTTCTTGTTTCCCTGCGTTATCACATCTCTGTGACAAGCTTAATAACCAATACCCACAAGCGCGGGAACCTCTCTATTCCATCGATCCTTATTTATTATCGGACCTTTATAATAAAAGAGAAGCCGGTCATAATTTTAATGATTCTCAATCTACTGACCGGGCAATAGTCGATAAGTCAAAGGTTTCTCTTCTTTACGCACAAATACATAGAATCGCATCCTTGCAGAAATCAAATAACGTTAAGATTATTTATGATTTTTACGATGATCTCTATTCCGATGATATTCTCGAACATCTTTATGTTCTTTTTCATGCGAACCCTGATTTAATACCCGCTCATGTTACCTTGCGTTTACACCAATATGCAGGGCCTAATAATAACAAACCCAATCTATTTCAGATTCAAGGAACAGGTCAAATTGATTTTAACTATACAAAACGCATTCTAGGAATAACGAAAAAACACGCCGAGGCAAAAAGCTGTAACTTTTTTATTCTATTAGAAAATAAAAATAATTTAGCCCAATTTAAAACCTTGATACAAGAAGAAGAGCAAGCAGGCGAAGAAAAAACAAATGCTACCATCACCATCGCGCCACCGCAAACAACTCCGGCAGCTGCTGTCCCTAGACCAAACACAACTATCGCTCCTACTTCTACCAATCTGACACCTAAAAAACGTAATAACATAGAACGAGAAATTAATCGTTATATTGCTTCAAGAGGAAGAATAGAAAAAGAAAACGGCAAGATCAAGATTGTTCTCAATTGGACTAGTCGCCTTTTTCGTAATCAGACACTAACCAAGGAGAAACTAAATCTCGCTAACCAATTGCTAACAGCACTTGATAATAACGAATCATTTTCCGATCAAGCATATAATATAAATGACAGACATGAAAATATGTTACTATTGCAGCCGTATAAACAATCTTGCATGCCAAGCTTTTTTCGTAGTTTTCGCCAAAGCGATTTCAAAAAATGCATGATGCATATACTCAAAATAAGCAAACAAAATAGCTAGCTTGAGCTCGCATCACATCATAACGCATCGACATCGCTCATTGTGATGCTCATCTACTGGATCGCCTTCAACAATAGGCGGTTGGTAAGCAGCAGGTTGGATGTGTGCAGACAAAAAATGAGTCTCTATCATCGTTTGGGTTCTAAACGCTATTGCTTGATCCTCTGTCAGGTGCGCCTGAAACCGATTTAATATGTCTTGAGCGCTTAAAGCATGAATCACCACTTCAGAACCATCTTCATAATGAAGAGTAACATCATAATGAGGCGGCAACGTTTTATTCTCATTATTCTTAAGATCAATATCGATGTCTCGTATATTTGCTTCAGTTTTCATTCCTAAGCTCGCCTTATTCAAGTTAAAATATGATTTAAACGCTCAATCACTCGTTTGCGACCAATTAAATAAATAGTGACATCAATAGGTGGCGATACGCTTCCACCAGTAAGTGCTATTCGCACTGGTTGCGCTAGTTTTCCCATTTTAAAATCATGTATCTTAGCAACTTCCATGAGTGTCTCATGTATCATTTCCTTCGTCCATATCGCTAAATGAGCCAAACGATCGCGCAGCATGACTAACGCTCCCATTAATTCAGCAGTAAAGTGAGTGCGCATATCATCCGTTACTATCACTTCTTCATAAAAATACCGGCTACGCTCAGCCATCTCACGTAAGGTTTTAACACGTTCACACTGCGCATGGGTCACTTCATTTAATGGCGGCCCATTTGCCGTATAGATGCCTAATTTTTCTAATTGCCAAGCAAATTCTTTCATGACTACAGCAGGATCACCCGTTTTAATGTAATGTTGATTCAACCACATTAATTTTTCTTGATTAAAAGCAGCGGGCGCACGATTGATATCAGTAACGTCAAAATAATGAATCAATTCTTCAATGGAAAAAATTTCTTGATTGCCATGCGACCAACCCAAACGCACTAAATAATTAATTAACGCTGCCGGTAAAAACCCTTCTTCACGGTATTGCAACACACTAACTGCACCATGGCGTTTGGAAAGACGTTTGCCATCACTTCCCAAAATCATAGGAACATGCGCATAATGCGGTAATGTTGCGCCAAGCGCACGCAAAATATTAATTTGGCGCGGCGTATTATTAATATGATCATCTCCGCGAATCACATGGGTAATTTTCATATCCCAATCATCTACTACAACAGTGAAATTATAAGTTGGCATGCCATCACTGCGAGCAATAATTAAATCATCTAATTCTGTATTAGCAAAACTTAATTTGCCGCGAATCAAGTCATTAAACTCAACTATCCCATCAGTTGGATTCTTAAACCGTATCACGAAAGAATCTTCTTGGGTGGTTGTTAAATTACGACACAAAGCATCATAACGAGGTTTTTCTTTACGTGCCAATTGGGCTTCACGCAATTTTTCTAAACGTTCTTTGGTACAATAACAACGATAGGCCTTACCTTGTTCTAATAACAGATGAATCACTTCCCGATAACGATCCATATGTTGGGTTTGATAATAAGGACCTTCATCATAATCTAACCCCAACCACACCAAGCCATCTAAAATAGCCTGTACCGATTCAGCAGTAGAACGTTCACGATCAGTATCTTCAATGCGCAAAATAAACTTACCTTGCATTTTACGCGCATACAACCAGCAATATAGAGCGGTGCGAGCACCACCTATATGCAAATACCCTGTGGGGCTAGGGGCGAATCGAGTACGAATCATTTTGTTTACCTATCATGATGATATTTTGTTGACCGATTACAGAAATAGTATAGTTTGGTATTGTAACAGATAACTTTTTATACGTAGCATGTCGCTTGAAAAAAAAGTGCAGATGGCTGTTTTTTTTATTACTGATGGCTTTTAAACGCGGTGGGAATGCTGCTTTTTTAATCAGTTTTTTATTGACGAATGCATGGCTTTCTATAATCTGTTTCTCCTGCGGTGGTCGTGATTCTTGTTTTTCAAAAAAATCAAAAATAGTTTTTTGATTCGTAATCGTATCAATCGATCGACCAATGTATGAACAGGCAGATCCAAACGCCCCTATAGTTAACGGCACAAAATAAGTAAATAACGCCCACATCGCAATGGCGGCTTTTTCAAGAATAAAACGTACTCCAACAAAATGTAGCGGAATAGCGACGATAGATAGCGTAAGCCCGATGCAACAACCTGCAATAGTAGCAATTTTCTCATTGGTTAATTGTTCTTTGTTTAGAATCGTATCCAGTGATAAGCCAATATATTTCCCTGCTGATGCAAAACTTCCTGTCACAATAACCAAAAATAACAAAAGAGCGAGCGAAGAAGGCAATAATGAACTAGCACCAGTAAATGGAATAGCAGCAACACCAGTTATAATGAGAATGATAGATAAAGGCACCCCAATGATACAACCAAGCGTAGTCAGTGCTTTTTGGCATGAATTAAAACGATTTTTGAAAAAATACACGATCTTGCGCACTGTCTTCACCCATATCATCAATACTTCAAGCTAATTGTGCCTTAAGATTCATGACAAAATGATGACAATCATTGCTTATGAATAATGCGATCGGCTGGGAAAATACAAGTAAACGTACTGCCTTTATCAGGCACACTTTCAATTTCTAATTGGCCAGCATGTCGTAATAGCACATGTTTCACAATAGCCAAACCCAATCCCGTGCCGCCTCGTTCTCGTGATCTTGCTTTGTCGACTCGATAAAATCGTTCCGTCACGCGCGGAAGATGCTCTTTTGCTATACCAATTCCCGTATCAGAAACACGAAATATTCCTCGCCCATGAGGGTCGCTACCCCATTCAATATGAATATGACCTTGATCTGGTGTGTATTTAATTGCATTCACAATAAGATTAGAAAATAAACTTCTTAACTCATTTTCAGAGCCATTCATTAATACGTAAGCATTGGCTCGTAAACTAATTCTATGTTTTTTTTCACCGCTTAAATTTTTTGCATCTAGTTTAATTGTCTTTAAAATATCTGCGATCACAATACCTTTCTTTTCATCTGATGGATGATCTTCACTTTCTAAATGCGATAACAACAACAAATCCTCAATAATATCTGCCATACGTATACTATGTTGATACATTTGAGTAAAAATTTTATTCAACGTTTTTTTGTCTGGATGTTTATTATTTATTAATGTTTCAAGATACCCCTGAATCACCGTGAGTGGTGTGCGTAATTCATGAGAAACATTAGCAACGAAATCACTACGAACTTGTTCGAGATGTTTAATATAATCTTTTACTAACCGAGGTAATTTTCCTAATCGAAGTTCATTTTGTTTTTTCATCATCTGCCCCAGAAAAAAAATAGCCACTACCTCTTACCGTTTTAATGCAATGATGATAGCCAAAAGGTTTGAGTTTATGCCTCAATCGTTTCACTTGCACATCAATCGTACGTTCATCGATATAAGCATTACGACCCCATATATGAGTAATTAATTGATCCCGCGAATATTTTTTATTGGGATGAAGCATAAAAAAATAAATTACTTTGTATTCTGTTGGTGTTAATTTCAATACATGTTCCCCAATAGACACTTGGCATTTATTAACATTTAAAATCAAACGATCTACTTTAATTTCATCAGAAGTTGATTTGATTAATCCACGACGTAATACAGTCTTAATTCGCGCCGAAAGTTCGTTAGGAGAAAATGGTTTGGTGAGGTAATCATCCGCTCCTACCATCAATCCTTTAATTTTATTATCTTCTTCAGCTTTCGCGGTAAGCATAATAATAGGAATATCTTTTAAAAGATCCTGTTTTCTGATTATTTTGATAAAATCAATACCACTTTTATCTGGTAACATCCAATCCAAAATAATAACATCCGGTATATAATGTGCTAACACATCCATTGCTTTACTAGTATTTTCGGCATCCATTAGAATAAAATCTGCTGGAGATAATGAAAAACGTAACATATCGCGTATAGCTTCTTCATCTTCAACGACTAACAACGTAATTTTATTCATGGAGAGAACCCTAATTTTTTCAGCGTGAAGGAAATTGTATGCGTTTCTGTTGACCTTTCCAATGCACCTTCATAGAATTGCACTGCATTGATGGGCGATTAGCTCAGCGGGAGAGCACTACCTTCACACGGTAGGGGTCAGTGGTTCGAAACCACTATCGCCCAATCTTAGCATCATACCCATCGCATTTTTGAAAAAGCCTCACCCCGAGAATTTTTACGCTAAGAATGGTATCATATCATGAACCATGTTTTTGAAGCGGATGAAATGATGATCGAAATGACCCTGGCGCAAGCTATAAACATTCTAAATACTCCTACTTCTCCCCTATTTCCCGATAAAAAATTTACTGGTTTGAGCATCGATACACGCACCTTGCAACCTTCGAATCTTTTTATTGCACTAAAAGGATCACATGCTGATGGGCACAATTATGTTGAATCCGCTTATCAAAAAGGTGCGAGCGCAGCGTTGGTCACCCATTTAATAGCATCACCACTTCCACAAATACTAGTGAATGATACGGTAATGGCTCTTGGTCTATTAGGTAAGGCTTGGCGCAAATTATTTCACATTCCTATGATTGCAGTAACGGGTAGCAACGGTAAAACAACGCTTAAAAACATGATTGCTGCCATTTTAACAGCTGCATGCCAAAACAATAGTACTCACGTATTAGCAACTCAAGGAACGCTCAATAACCATCTTGGTTTACCACTCACTCTCGCTCGTCTTCATCCCAAACACCGCTATGCCGTTCTTGAAATGGGTATGAATCATTTTGGCGAAATTAAATACCTCACCCAACTCGCACATCCAACAATCGCTGTCATTACCAATGCTGCTGCTTGCCATCTTGAAGGTGTCGGTGATATAGCAGGTGTTGCGCGCGCTAAAGCAGAGATTTTTATCGATTTACCAACAAATGGTGTGGCTATTTTAAATCGAGACGACGCTTTTTTTACCTATTGGCAAAAAGAAATTAACGATCATTCTTTGTTAACATTTGGCTATCATCAAGATGCTGATATTCGCGCTCTTATTCATGAAAACACACCATCATCCGCTATCACCTTCCTCACTCCAAAAGGGAAAATAGATATCCAGCTTCCTTTACTTGGCAAACATAATATTTTAAATGCTCTTGCTGCTACCGCAGCTACACTGGCCATGGATATCGACCTTACTGCAATTAAACAAGGTTTAGAAAGTTTGGAATCCGTACCTGGACGCCTGCAATTACACGCGTTAGCAAATGGGGTAAATATTATTGATGATACATACAATGCTAATCCCTTTTCTTTACAAGCTGCGGTTGAAACGCTTGCTACTTTTCATGGGAAAAAAATTCTTGTGTTAGGCGACATGAAAGAATTAGGCACAGAAGCGAAACCCCTACATTTTGCAGCAGGTGAAAAAATTCGGGCAGCTGGCATTAATTATTTATTCACCTATGGCGAACTAAGCGCTCACTGTTCAAATGCATTTGGTGAAGGCGCTTATCATTTTAGTGAACAAGATAAACTCATCGATGCGCTTAAACCATTTCTATATAATCAAACAACCATATTAATTAAGGGATCACGTTCCATGCGTATGGAGAAGATTGTCGCTGAATTAATACTTTAGCTGGAGATAACCATGGGTATTAAAACGCCAATTACTATTGCTTACGGGGATGGAATTGGCCCAGAAATCATGCGAGCAACACTCCATATCCTGGATGCAGCTCAAGCTCCTATTGATCCACAATTGATTGAGGTTGGTGAAAAAGTTTATCTGCAGGGAAATACATCTGGTATTCCTCATGCTGCATGGGAGCTTTTAAAACGAACAAAAGTATTATTAAAAGGACCCATCACTACCCCTCAAGGTGGTGGTTATAAAAGCTTAAACGTTACCTTACGTAAAACACTAAGCTTATTTGCAAACGTTAGGCCTTGCGTATCTTACGCGCCTTATATTGCTACAAACTATCCTTCTGTTGATCTTGTGATCATTCGTGAAAATGAAGAAGATACTTACGCTGGTATTGAACATCGACAAACAGAAGAGGTTTATCAATGTTTGAAGCTAATCACCAAACCAGGTTGCGAGCAAATTATTCAATATGCATTTGAGTATGCACAAAAATTTAATCGTAAAAAGGTAACGTGTTTTACTAAAGATAATATTATGAAAATGACCGATGGATTATTTCATCAAATTTTCAATGAAATCGCTGCTGAATATAAAACAATTGAAAACGAGCATTTAATCGTCGATATCGGTACCGCGCTATTAGCCAGTCACCCAGAACGTTTTGATATCATCGTCACTTTAAATTTATATGGTGACATTATTTCTGATGTTGCTGCGCAAGTTGTGGGATCTGTTGGCCTTGCGGGTTCTGCTAATATTGGTACTCAAATGGCCATGTTTGAAGCGATACATGGCTCTGCTCCTGATATTGCAGGTAAAAATATTGCAAATCCTTCTGGTTTATTAAATGCAGCCATTCAAATGCTCATCCATATCAATCAACCTGAAACCGCATCTTTAATTGAAAATGCTTGGCTGAAAACCCTAGAAGATGGTATGCATACTGCTGACATTTATTCTCATACACACAGCAAACAAAAAGTAGGAACACAAGAATTTGCGCATGCAGTCATAGAACGATTAGGTCAGCAACCATCTCATTTTAAACCCGTGCATTATAAAACAGGTGCTTATACCAAAATTGAATGTTATGGTGGCCGCCCACATGTTTGCAATGAAAAAAAATTAGTGGGTGTAGATATCTTCATTGATAATCCAAACGATAGGCCTGCTCATGAATTAGCTGCCAAATTATCGACTTTAAACGGACCTTTGCAGTTGATTGTTATTACAAGTCGCGGTTTAAAAATTTGGCCTCATAGCACAATTGATGCGCCTTATCTGCGCCATTGCTGCTGTCGTTTTCAATCTTCATCTGATTTAAACAACCTGCAACTCATTACTCATCAAACTATCATTGACCTTTTAGCACAATGTCATACACTTTTGCTGGATGTGATCAAAACAGAAAATTTATATACCTTTGATGGAAAGCTAGGATTTACGCTAGCGCAAGGACAGTAAGGCTTGTATCTTCTGCAAATATGCGTTACCTTTCATTCAGTAAAGAGGGCGTACCAAGTGACAAAACGACCAAATAAACTACCTACTCTTGAAGACTCGCTGGCTGAAGTCTCTCAACTTGTTGAAAAAATGGAACATGGAGAATTAACTTTAGAACAATCTTTAACCCATTTTGAAAGAGGGATTACTTTAGTCAAGCATTGCCAAAAAATACTTGAAGAAGCAGAGCAAAAGGTACAAATCCTCATCCAAAATAATAATCAGGAAGAATTATCAATTTATAGGGAAGATCAAGATGAGAGCCCTGAAAGAAATGAGCACAACAACTAATTTAACTTTGGACGAATTTTCTCAACTTTGTATCCCACGTCTTGAAAAAGTTTACGATTTTTATCTGCGTGACACACCAGCTTTAGCTCTTAAAAACACCATGGAATACACGTTGCAAAACAGCGGAAAACGCATACGCCCTCTGTTGATTTATGCAACTGGCCGTATATTTGATGCACCTTTAGAAAATAGTGATCTTCCAGCTTGCGCTGTTGAGTTGATTCATACCTATTCTCTTATCCATGATGATTTACCTTGTATGGATAACGCCGATTTACGTCGCGGCAAACCAGCTTGTCATAAAGTATACGGTGAAGGGATGGCGGTCTTAGCTGGCGATGCCTTGCATACACTTGCTATGCAAATCATTGCAAGTTACCCTGCGCCTTTAAAATCCCAACGCCGTCTGGATATGATTGCTACTTTAAGTGCAGCTTGCGGGCCATTTGGTATGGCAGCTGGGCAAGCACTTGATCTTTCAATAATGAGCGATAAAAATATCTCTTTAGATTTATTAGAAAATATCCATCGTCTAAAAACAGGAGCATTATTATCTGCCTGTGTTGAGTTGGGTCGATTAAGTTCAAATGACGACGATGAACTTCACCAACAATCTCTAAAACAATTTGGTGATCGCATTGGTCTTGCTTTTCAAATTCAAGACGATATTTTAGATATGGAAGCAAACACTGAATTACTTGGCAAACCTCAAGGCATAGACGTTAAAAACAGCAAATGCACCTATCCTTTGCTTTATGGACTGAACCAAGCAAAAGAAAAAGTTCAATCGCTTTATCATGATGCACTAGATGCCATTAATATGTTTGGCCATCAAGCACAATTATTACGTGAATTAACAGGATGCTTGCTACAAAGAAAGAGATGATGATCATCTTGATTTAAAAAATTGCTTCCAATCTAATTGATCAGCAATACTAAAGTTTAGTTCGCATAGCGCTTTAAGGCGAGGGTCATTTCGTTCCTTAAATAAAGCATAAATATATTCACCATTACCCGTGTTTAATTTAAGTTTAATAGGTGGCAATTCACTTTCTTGTTCTGGTAGTGGAATGTCCTTCTTTTCAATCGAGCAACAATAGCGGTTGTTTGCTCCTTGATCAATGCCAATTCTTTCTGACATTCCTGATATTGTTACTGTTGCAGTGCGCTTAGTTTTATCTATTTTTTCTACCACAATCACTTCTTCCAAGTTAAGCTTTTCTATTTCTTTACGACATTGAGGACTATGTAAAAATTGTCCCAGTGTTTGTTTGATGAGAGCTTGTGTGGAACCATGAAAATTTACTGGGGGTTTATCCACCGTTTCCTCTTCCTCTATACTAATGGATTCTGCTGTGCGACGCTTAAACCATGCAACTGTTTGTGAGATAGCATGTACAATTGCAATGATTGGTAGCATAGCAATTGTCAATGTAAATACAAAAATAAGGCGCAGAATAGCATTTCCCAGGTAATCAATAGCGCGTAATGGATGATAGAATACATTGGCGGCGAGTTTTTTCAAATGGGCTGCGATAAGTTGTATTTTATTTTTTTTAGGTTCGACAGGTCGTTTGTGCCCTCCATTTAATGTGATCAACTGATTCAATTCTTTATCCGACAGATATATTTTTTCAATCTTAATTTTATTCAGTTGAGGGACCATCCCAGTCAACTTGCTAATAAATTTTTCAAAGTCGGCTATTTTAACTATTTCAGGTTTTCCATTGGTATCAACATAATAAAGCTTGCGCGTGCAAGAAAAGCGTATCGACACGTAACACAAGTGATTTCCACCTATTGTAAGAGTATCCTCTTCTATCAAAATATAGCTATTTTTATATTTCCATAATTTTGTCTCCGGAAGAGTCGACATTAAATGAAGGGCACACCTTGTTTCCCGCTCTACCGCACAGAGTTCTTTTAAATCCTCAACAAAACCAAATAGCCCAAGCGTGGCATCATCATAAAGAGAGTCAAATACATATGTAGTATCCTCTACCTTTTTCATAAAATCAGTTTGTAATGTATGAGAATGGGGGAAAGAAGAATTAGGACGCATGACATGCGCGAAAGGGTTGTAAAATTTAAAATTAAATATCATTCGTTTTTCTCCTTAAAAGCAATGATGGAGCTAAATTAGATAGAATCATTTTAGCAATGTAAACAATTTTTCTTAAAATACCCTTATAGACAATTAAAAAAACGCTTCGTCAGTAAAATATATCTTATGTCTTACGTGATATATGGTCAATAGCTTACATTTCTGCGCATGCATGGCATGTTAAGGTTTGCCCCTAACTGATTATTGTTGGAACCAAATGTTATAAATGATCAAAATACGAGCTATTTTTATCTTGAGGAACCCTAAGAATGTTTCATTCACAAGTTAATAATCCATATTTACCGCTAGTTGAGCAAAGTGAGGAATTAAGTGATGTTGAAATAAGTAATGCGCTGCAACTCATTGATAAATTACAATTGGCTTTTGAAATCATTCGTCATAATTTTAGTGAACCCTTAAGAGGACAATACGAAAAATTACTCTCAACACCACCTCATGCTCCTCATAATAAGATAGCGCATCCTGGCCTTGTTCACAGAAAGAAATCAACAAATAAAAAAGACAAAACTAGAAAGTTAGTACACCCTTTTTTAAATGAAGAAGATATCGGCATGGAGGAAGAGTACCCTATTCAACAACACTACATCAAAGCATGGCAAGAATTTATTAATAAAGATTTTTTAGCAGAGGTTGAGACAAGCTCCAACGATGTATTTGCTATGGATCTTGATTATAATAATGCTGAAATCAAAAAGCGCTGCCACACATTTTCTAGTTTATTTCATCCAGATAAAAATATTGATAGCAAAATAATTTCAGAGAATACAGCTCAAAGTATACAAAAAGCAATAAATGATTTAAAAGAACAAATAGCACCTATTAATGTGAATGATCAGATGGCAGAAGGTGAAAAATATTTAGCACAAGCAACTAACGAATCCTTACAAAGAGCAACAGAGTGTTTTAAACGAATTATTAGTTCTGCTTATTTTACTAATTCCAATAACATCATTAAGGATGAAATTTTAATTGCAGATCAAATCAAGGCACGGCAAAAGTTAGCTGCGTGCTATGAAGCACAAAATGCTTTTTTTAAAGCACAAATTTATATCATTGGTGCCTTGCGTTTAGCGGAGCGCTCAAAAGATCTGCCTGAAAAAGAAAACACTATTATTCAATTGCAATCCCATTTAAAAGCATTAAAAAATCAACTCATTACTCATCAAAAAGGAGATGATCTAGCCAGCAACCCTATAAACACATCTTCAAAGTTTTCATCTCCACATTATATGCAAGAGATTACAGTAACTTGTCAACAGGCTTTTAGCGTGACTCCGGATAGCACTATTGTGCAACACAAGATGCACAGGGATTTGATTAACCAATTTAACATTTATAAAAAAGCACATTACATCGCAGGTGGTACAGTTTCGACTTTAGGCGCAAGTGGCGGGGCTGGTGCTATAGGCCTAGGCATAGCGTACATTATTGCTGGTATTGTGACAGGAGGGATCGCATGGTTTGTTTCTGCGCCTGTTTTAATTGGTGCTGGCATTCTTGGCGGTTATAAATTGGTAAAAAAAGGAAAAGAATTTTCTAAGGAAGTAGAAATAAGAGAAGAATTAAATAACAATATTCAGGCCGCTTTGAACCTGTATGCAAAAAGCGAGTACCAGCAATTTATTGAGCGCCTAGCTGATAAAAAGTATTACACTCATGGGGAACCTCTTATTCAATATAAAAGAAATGACAGGGGCTATCCTATTGTTTTAAAAAATGATAAGAATCCGCTTGGCTTGATAGATACCATGCTATTACATGCTTTTCGTCCTGATGGAATTGCTTTTTTGTTAAATGTGATTGCTGAAGTTATCGCATATGATCATATTGATCATAGTAGAGAAGCTCC
>MGXW01000104.1 GCA_001801495.1 Gammaproteobacteria bacterium RIFCSPHIGHO2_12_FULL_37_34 | reverse complement strand
TTTCAGTCCGATTAAATGCCCCTCCTCCAACAGCATTGCCTCCCAGAGGGCCATTGCCACCCGGAACAATATTAACATGAGGCTGAATATTGACGCCACCATACACAAAAAATGAATATCGGGCAAGACCAGTAGTACCATCTCTACGCACTTCATGACGAACGCTAGCAGGCACCCAAAAGCACTGATCTTCTAAATCAACTTTTGCTTCATGTTTACCCAAATTAATTTGGGTAAACCCCGATGCAAGTTTATCGTTTGTTTCTTTTCGTCGCAGCAACTGCCGACGAGATTCGTCAGTGGCGATACTTTTTGCTGTAGCATCACCATAATCATCTAAGGCTAATGCAATATTTTTGGTTGAACTATATGGAAATTGTTTATTCATATCCTCTTGTGCTTTTGTTTTTTCATAATTAATTAAGGCTTCTGACAAGGGATTAATATTTCCTTGCATAAAGGAATCAATTAATTTTCCATAAGAGCTGGCCCCTAATGGTGCCGATAGACGAGGCGAGAAAATGTTGTATATTTGATTACGACAATTTTCTTGTTTTGATTTTGATAATTGCTTTGCAATGTCTGATTTTTTTGGATTGATGACTTCATTCCAAATACGTGATGAGGAAACGCCCGGATTATCTTTTGAAATTTGATCATGCCAATTCTGACAGGCTTCGTTTACCTCTGGTGAACTACTATCAAAATATAAATTTCCTATTTCATTTTTAAGTTCGTTTAATTTTTCATTCCATTTTTTTTGCAATACCGAAGAAGCAAGATCTTGTCTTAAATCTTGAAATACGGACGTAATATTTTCGCAAGTTTTTTGATAACTTTGTTGATATTGTCGATAAATATCGGTATCGGGCGGAGATGTAACAGAAGAATTCAGCAAATAATTTAGCGCCTGTAATTCTTCTTCATTCGATTGACGCATACCATTTAAAAGCCGAACTAAAGTGCATATTTTACTGAGTTCTTTCAATCGTCCAAATTCGGGTAAATATTGGGCGAATTCATCATAGTGAGTTGTAAATTCATGCGCGAAAATAAATTCAGGAGAATAACGATGAGATATTTCAGATTGGAGTGCCATTTTTTTTGTCGTCCTATACAGTAATGGCATGTTTTTTGTATTTTGCGCTATTTTCCCATTTGAATCTCTCGGCTGTAAATATAATCTAATGAGTGTCTCACGAAAATCTTTTGGGGCATGAGCATGAAGAACTGCGTTATTTTCCCAATAAAACAGTTTGGTCTCAGCATAGATAAAAATCATGGCGTGACCATCGATAACCCTTTTCCCTCGTTCTAATTCGTGCATTTGCTCTGGAGTTAAAACATAAATTGGCCAACCTTCATCTTCATTTCCAACATCTTTTAGTTCCCCATGTATATCTCTTTCCATTCTATGTTTCTTTACAATCATTTTTAAGTTGCCAAGGCCGATTCTTGTAATGTCATCATTTTTTATCTCTACATCAGATAACGATATATCGAGTTCTTCTGCTTCAATCCAAAATCGGTGTAGCGATCCAAAATGTTGTTCATTTTGAAAATCATCAATGATTTTACGCAAATACTCCGGTAAGTGTTGAATCATAGGAGCAACCGGTCTTTGGTCGAAAGGATACTGGCCTTGTACTTCTTGATTCGTTGTTAAAAACTTTAATACATAATCTGTTAATAACATTGTATTTAATAGTTCACTTTCACAGAGTTGAGAAGGAGAAAATCGCATTAAATTAAAGGGATGATAAGGTTTTTGTGGATCAACAGGATCTAAGCTAAAAATTGCTCCCCCAAGGTTTTTTTCTACCATTTCCTGCACATCAAAAAGAGTAAATGTTTTTTCATAAATTGGACGATCTTGCGTCCACGGCACCATAAAAAAATTAATTCCCCCTGTTTTATGATTAACTTCTGCTCCATTGATTGCCCGGTATTTAACATATTTTTTCTCTTCAGTATAAGGTAAGGATCTGGATGGCTTCATCCACCCTTCTTTATCTCTATCAACCATAATCCATGGGGAATCAATCCGTTGTTCGACATCTAAAAATGTCCAAGCATTATCAAATAATAATTCATCCATTAAATCTAAACGGAATTTTTTTTCAACATCCGGATCATACTCTTCCTGATACCAATTTTTTAAACATGCTTCATAGGCTTGATATAAGATTGTTATACTGGAATGATCTATCAAAATGCCATCTGAATGAGATTTATTATATTCATAAGTTTCAATCATCGTATTTAACAAATGACGCATTAAATGTATCATTTTAGATTCTTGTCTCAAAAAAGCGACATTTGATTGATGGCTTTCAAAAAATGGAAATACATCAACAATAATCAAAGTGCGCTGTTTCAAAGCAGGGACAATTTCATCTAGCATTGAATCATGGAATTCAAAAGAAGAAATGTATTTCAATACTTGCGTGTTAGCATATATTTCTATATCAGGCGTTGAATGATATCCAATCCCTACTGCTGTTAAATACATTTTTAATGCTAATCTTTCATCAGCCATTTTAATAGTAGGCCGAGTTTCTAATCTAGCCGCTTGTTGAAATTTTATACCGATTTGTAAAAAAATATTAACAAGAATTTGTCTGCTGCTTTGATCGATAAAAATTGGAATCCAATCTAAAAAATGAAATGCATCGTTTCTATAATCATCTGCTGTTTTTTCTGAAGGGCTTGATTGATGTAAGTCTTTCTCAAAATGATAAAGTAATTTAACATATTGAATTAAACTAGATAAATTCTCATTTTGAGAGTTGCTGGATAATCGTTGTTTCAACACATTGAAAAGTTCTTTTGCTTCTTCCTGTCCATCAAATTGTTTTAAATTTTCTGAAGCGAACAAATTTTTGCTTGAACGCCAGTATAAAGTCAGTGCATAGGCGTATAGATTTCGGAAAAATTTGTTGTAGAATAAAGGAATAATAGCAGACAATATTAGAGTTGGTGCGCATTTTGCATAATCTGTTATTTTTTTAAGTGCAATCATAAGATCATCTAACTGAACAGGTGTTTTTTCTGTTATTAAAACAATCTCAAACATCCCTTCGTAAAGTAATATTTCAGAAGAATAACAATTCTCTGACTTTATTTTCAAAATTTCGAAAGATAGGTATCCACTTAATTTTTTTAATTCTAAACCAAAATAATTGCCCAATAAGAAATCCGTAAACAACTTGACAGCAGTAATCGGAGTGAGTTGTTGTGGTGGTGCGAATAATGTTGGTGGTGTTGATAATTTATTTTTAGTAGCATCTTTTGTTTTGGCACGAATAAATGAAAAAATATCGTGATATTTCCCACCAGCTGCGCCTTGCTCTTTAAAGTGGTAAATACCAGATTCAAATAATTGATTGTGGTCCTCTAAGTTTTTTGCGAGTGGGGCTTGTTTGTATTGATGCACTAATACATTATGTTCCTCTTTAAAGACTTGCGAATAAGGAAGAGTAGGGCCTGCTTGGAGATATCCATCAGTTGCATCAGGCTCAGCATCAATATTTGCTTGTTGAAAAACATCCCAATTAGCATCAAAATTGCGCCGTTTTTCTGGATCAGATAGTGTTTCATAAGCATCGTTAATTAACACCATTATTTCCGCATTACCACCTCTATCAGGATGAGAATGCAATGCTAGCTTTCTGTATGCTTTTTTTATGTCCTGCGGTGATGCTTCTTGTGTTATGCCAAGTGCTTGATATAAATCTTTCATGGTATTTAAATCCTATTTATTTAATTTTTGTTTTGAATCGTGTTACTTCTGTTGCTTTCATCTGCCAATAATTTTCTTTTTCTTTATTTTTAAAAAACGATCCATACAGTTGACTGAGCGCTAATTGATTTTCCGCACTGAGCTCATCTCCTAATCTTTCTAATGGGATCAAAGCTTCGTGATCACCCAGTTTTGCTGCTTGTAGATAAGCTTGAAAAGCAAGATTTATATTTTTTTGAATACCGTCATGTTCAATTTGATAAATTTGACCCAAACATAAAGCAGCTGATTTATCTCCAAGGTGACTTGCTCTCTGGTAAAACATAAGTGCCCGTGAATAGTTTTTAGGCATTCCATCACTGCCACTGTAATACATCGAAGCAATGATATTCAGTTCATTCGGTCTTATCTCATTGGAGTTTAAAAGATCATCTATTAATTTTTTTGCTAAACCATACCCTTTGTTATCGGCTAGTTGATAATAGCGTATTGCTGTAATAATATTTTTTTCAACTCCGTGAGCACGTTGGTACATTAACCCAAGATTATAATGAGCCATTTCACAACCCTTTTCACAGGCTTTTTCAAAACACTGTTTTGCCATTGCATAATCTTTTGTTATTCCACCGCTGGCTTCGTGATACATTTTGCCCATGTTAGTTAGTTCTTTTGCGGTTATTTGTTCTGAATTTAAAATATTATTTAGTTGCTTTTTCGTTGACTCTTTGACTGATACATCAAGCTCACCTTGTACTTTAAGCGAATAATAAACACACGCTTTTTGTAGGTGATGATCAACACCAGGATCATCTTCGTATAATTTTGCGATTATATAAGCATATTTTGGATTTTTTTTGCTAAGAGCATTTAACTGGTTTATGGCATCTTTGCATTGCCTATCGGCTAATTTCTTAAAATAGGCTAATGCGAATGAGTGATCACCAAAAACATCTAGGTAAAGTTGGGCTAATACAAACCGTAATTTATCATCATTATAATGCTCCGCAATTTTTATCATGATTTCTAATGCGGTTTCATCTTTTTGTTTGGCTGCTATTAAATAATAGTAAAATGCTTTCTGATCGTTTTTGTCACATTCTTGACTTAATTGACCTAAGCGAAATGCTGCGTCTTTGCTATTTAAAGCGCTCGCTTTTTCATAAAAAGTAATGGCAGAAATTATATTTTTTTTAAAACCATCTCCTTGTTCATACTTCCTGGCTATCATTAAATAATGTTCAACACTTAATTTGGCTTCTAATAAATAAGCAATTGCTTTAGGATTCCCCTGTTCAGCTGCATGCATACACCAATTGATTGCTTCATTAAATTCATTTTTACGATAATATTCAACTCCAAGGACATATTGAGCTTCACTATTACCAGCAGTGGCTAATATGTTTAATGCTTCGCGTGATGCAACATGATCATGCCGTACTGCCAATGCGTAATAGTCACATGCTTTTTGTAGATGATCTTTAACACTAGTATCATTGTGGTACGATATAGCAATCATATAGGCATATTCTGCAGGGGCATGGATTTTTTGCTTCAGGATAATTTTACGTACTTCTATGCGTAAACTGATTGTATTCAAACTATTGAATTGAGAGGGAATTAAAAATAAGTGCTTATTCTTTAATATGCTTTCTAGTAAATACGTGTCAAGAGAATGATTGTTAATTTTTGAATGTTTTTTAAAATGGTTTTGAAGTAACTGAATGGGGTTAGGCATACGAAGTGAAGAAAGAGCATTCTTTAGATTAATTGCGCGATTTTCTCCAAAGGCTGTATAATGACGAAGCCAAGTAAAAGCTTTGACAGTGTACCCACGATCGTCAGGCACGCTTTTATTGTGGCGCCACCTAAGATAATTATTGATTGCTACTAGTAAAATCTCTTGTTGTTGATTATGAATGCTTGATTTGCTTTTTTCTTGCAATCCAATGGATTCCAAAGTTTTATTCCGATCTTGCATACTAAGTTTCCTTCATGCTTTAGTTAACAGCACTCAAAAGCGCTACTATTTTTATTCGTAACCTATTTCCACACTTTAGAATGGAGAAGATTTTTTTAAATAGGCGGTATTGTTTCTATTTTGTTGATATAAGAGAATAGCCAATAGATGCAATCTATGTGAGACATTGACTATTATTTGTAATTTATTTCTAATATTGATTTAAAATTGTACTACTTTACATACGCTCATCTGTTATCTTTTGGTACAAAGTACTTAATGCTTCACGATTTAATTTATTACTTTTTGTAAGTGGTAATGATTCTATAAAATAAATGGCTTTTGGAATTTTATAGTCAGCAATCTGGGTTTTTAAGAATTTTTTTAATTCATCTTCTGTTAGATATTTTTCTTGTTTTAAAATGACAAAAGCTACTGGAACTTGTCCTTCATTTGGATCAGGTACACCAATCACACCCGTTGCACTTACAGCAGGATGACGACAAATAGCTTGTTCAATTTCATATGGTGTAATGTTTTCGCTATTTCTTTCTATAATTTGCTTGATACGCCCCACAAACCAATAGTTATCATTAGTATCTTGATATGCACTATCACCCGTTTTAAACCATTCTTTTTCAAATGCAGCTAAAGTGGCTGTTGGATTATTCCAATAGCCGAGCGTATTCATAGGTGCATTTACCCAGATTTCACCAATTTTACCCGGCACTACTTCATTGCCTGACTGATCAACTAAGCGTAATTTAATCTGGTCATTAACAGGTTTACCCATTGCACCGCGTTGTTGTAAGTAGGGTTCATGTGTAATAGTTAACCAAATTGACTCGGTCATACCGTAGCCAACTTGAATAAATAATCCAGTTTTATCAATGAATGCTTGTTGCAATTGCAATGGTAATTCATCGCCTCCTGTAAATATCTGTGAAACAGAGCGGAAGTCATCCTTTTGCAAATGAGGATATGTAATTATTTGCCACAAATGATTAATATGTGCGCCGATCAAATGAGGACGATATGTTCTTAAGCTTTGATAAAAATCTTCAACATCAAAGTTTTTTCTTAATACAACTGTTCCACCAGCATAGAGTTGTGGTAGCACTTCAAGTAACCCATCTATATGACTATTAGAATCATGAATTACAAAGGTTGAGTCTGCTGAGATCGATGGTAGGGCATCTAAAACACTATTGATCATTGCGGCAGTACTAGCATAAGTATAAATAACACCTTTTGGCAAACCAGTTGATCCAGAAGTATAGAGTAAAAAAGTATAGTCAGTAGGTAAGAATTCAATTGTATGGAATGGCATTGTAGCGCTAAATAAATCATAAAAATTTTCTTTATCTTTAACATTAGTTTTACTTACAATAAATATTTTTTCTATACTTGTCTTTTTAATGTCTACTAATTTTAACTCTCCGAGTTTATCTTCATGTATGATCAGCCATGTAGGCATAGCATCTTGATAAACATGTAATGTTTCTTCTGGGGCGTCGCGAAATTCTAATGGTACAAGCACTGCGCCAGATTTAAAACAAGCAAGATAGATATAAATTAATTCAATACTATTTGGAAGAAGGACGGCGATTCTTTTTTTTCGCAAATTTGCTTGTTGGAAATGAGCAGCAAGCAAATTTGATTTTTCTTCTAATAATTCATATGAATAAGACCCATTCATATCAATGACAGCTATTTTTTTGGGTGTTTTCTTTAGCGCATGTTCTAGTAATTGATTGGCGAGAATATTTCTATCCATATATTATTATCTTATCAGAAGTTAAGGTATTGTTGCATAGAATATGATTTATGCAACAATACCATTCTGCTTTTTAGGCAATGTTTTTTATATCTTCTATCCAAAGCAACGTGCGAGCTAAAGGTGTAGTCTTTAAGGCATGATGGAGGGCTTGATCTGCGGTCACTAACACACATTTTTCAATTTTTGCCAAAGCTACATATAGGCTATCGTAAACAGTACATTGATGTGTTGTAGCGATTTGCCATGCTGCATCGAGTAAGGGCTCACTTTCATGGATATCAATAGGCAGTTTTTTGAAATCATTTAGAATTTCAGTTGCAATCTCAAGTGTTAATTCTTTCGAGCGGTTTTTTTTCCACAGAATATTACCAACTTCTGAAAAAATGAGGTCAGGTGCTATAAACCGCAATTTTTTTTGTAATAAGCGCGAAGCATCTATAGCGTGTATTTCTGGAATAAACCATTTAATAGCAACACTCGCATCTACCACTATAGTTTTCAACGATTCCTATCCTCTCGAATAAGTTTCGAGCTGTCGCTGAATGAATGACCTGACAAACGTTTATGCCACGTATCACTCGCTTTTCTCGCTTCTTCAATTGACATTTTAGTAGCTGCTTCAACAATGTATTTTAATTCACCCTGTAATGATCTGTGATGTAGTTTAGCACGCAATTTTAACCGCTTAATGACTTTTAACTCTACGTTTCGGATTAGTAGTTCTGCCATAATTTCCCCCAAAAAATCAAAATAGTGTGCTATCATAATGATAGCACTTCTATGCCAGAAAAGCTAATTTTGAGACCATAAAAATCCGTGGGGTCATTTAGGTACCCGATTAACGCTAACAAATAATGTCTTTAGCTAAGATAGATGGCAATGAAGGGATGAGTTTGTTCAAGATAAGCCCCCCACTTTTTTATGCTCTCACAGTCTGACAAAAAGGTGAAGGTTAGATTATAATATCAAATGATAGAAAATTCTGACCTATGGAGAGGGTATGAAAATAGCAACCAAATACTTATTGATTACAGGCATAGCGATTTTTATTAATTACGGTGTATTTGCGAAAAGCAACAACACGATACCGGTGCCGGTTCAAAATAATCTCAAGGTTTACTCGACTGAACACGAGCTCCTCTCCCCAAAAAGTTTTACTCAGTCCAGGGATAACAAAATAAATGGAGAAGTGCCACCTGGTAAGATTGGCGGAGTCAATGAAATAATACTCTCTCAAATGGTTGATGGCATGCATCGTTATGTATCTAAGGTAACTCGTGGACCAGGACTAAGAATATATGTGCACTATCATCATTTTCCGGTTACCACATGTGTACTTAAAGGACAAACAACATTGTATCTTGAGGGATATCAACCAAAAATAACGAAAGCCGGACATTGTTTTACCATGCCAGCCAATACGAAAGGTGTCAATTATAATTCCGGTAAAAAAGCAGCGGTTTTTATGGATTTTATGCTATTACCAGCCGGGGTGGATACGATAGTTCCCCTTGAAATGGCACCTGGGCAAATTTAGAACTGAATTGGCAGCATTTTACGGACTTAACCTATAACTTTTTGATGCACTTCCGCCGGTTTACTTGTACCACGTAATGCTTCGAGCGTTTTTTCTGTGATGCCGCCTGGTGTTGCAAGTTCTTTGAGCGCTGCTTCTGAATCATCACCGAGTTCGAAGTGTCGGAACTCACTTGCTTGGAATTTTCTTCCGAAGCGTGAAAGTCCTTTCGCAGCAAATTCGAGATGTTCATCGGCATTCTCGATACGCTGCAACTTTTCGAGATGCAAAACGACGATGACGTGCACCAAGAGTATCGCGTACTGGTCGAATTCTGCATCGCTATGCAACTCAAGCGGCCTTGTTTTTGTAAGTGAGTCGAAAAAAGAATTGAATTCTTCGCTCGACATGTCGCCGCCACAGAGATATCCGCATAAGTTCCATTTGATATCGCCTATCACTCGCGCGGACCTCCGTTGCACGACCTGTATGATCGACGCAAGAGGGTAGTGCGCGGCGAACGAGATGACGACCGCATTAGGTTTCAGGTGTGGTGCGATCTCTCTCAGCAGATCATCCATTTGCTCGGGCCGCACTGTTATCAGTATTACATCCGATTGAGCGGCGATTGCTTTATTCGACGCCTTGTCGACGCTTGGGACGAGGGTAACCTCACTTCCATACAAGCGCTGAAGACGCTTACAGAGGCTCTGGCCCAAATGGCCCTGAGCCCCGATTATGCCTATTGTTTGTGGCTTCATTTGGCGTTGTTTCCCAGCACAAAAAATATACTACTTTTCCCTAAACTATGATAGCCTTGCTAAAAATAAAAATAGGAAAAGGAAGATCAACGTGCCTTATAAATACCATCAATCAAAAAAAGCCTATAAAAAGCTTTATCGGGTTGTTGATAATCATCACATTATTCAGAGTAGTGAATTAACTAGCAGTCATATTCAAGATCAAAGTGTAGTTAAAAATTTAATTCATCCAATTGAATAGCTAATCTCCGAGGTCTTTTATGGAAGCAATTTTTGTTTTAATGTTATTTTTCGCTTTTATCCTTGGCTGTTTCATTGCTATAACAACTTACTTAAAATTTTCAATGCATCTATTTTGTTTAATTAGTATATACTTGATTGGTATTTTGTTAGGAGTGAGTGTTTTAAAAATTAATTATTGGCATCTCTATCGTTTAAACAGCATCATTGTTCCTTTTACAGCCATTTCAAGGAATGAACTAAAATTCAATTTTATCCCCCAATATAGCGGTGATTACAGTGTTGATATTACCTTCTTAAATAGTGAAATGAATAAAAAATATGAGTCATGCGATTTCATCGACTCCTTAGTAAAACAAACAATTAGAAGATCAGAAAAAGATTGCAAGAATGAACTTATTTATCGAGCAATACATGCAGATATTAGCAATCATCGTTTTATTAAAAAATTACAATACAATGCATCTGAATCAGGAATTGATTGGGGATTTTATAATCATAATTTAAAAAAACCCGCACTCCACATATATGAATTTCATGGGGTCAAAAATATAGTTGTTCCAGTACGTATTAAAATTGATGCAACTCGCGAAGAAATTCAACTAGCAAAACCCACAATAGTCATTGGGCCATTAGAGGATGCTTGGAGAAACGGTGTTATTTTTACTATGGGTGGAGAAGCTATGATTTTCATTTCATTTGCTCTTCCTTTTATTTTATTAATCATTCTATTATTGTTTAAATATATAGGTAATTACTTTATTAAAGTTCTGTGAACTACTCTCGGCTTTAGCCGATAGCTTCTAATACTAAGCGGCGACTTTCGTTGCCGCTATTCTTTTCTTTTTTGACGACTCATTGCCAGATGCTGATAAGAGCATGCTCTTATTAGATTGACTCTTGGCTCTTCGTCCAATATCGGCAGAGGTTAATAATCCTCTTTTTAGAAACATCGGAAGAAGGAATGACGCCTATTCAAGTTGAACGATTTATCCGAAACCTAGGCGCGCAAAAAATTCTTCAGCAAATTAAAAGAATTTTATTCAGTAAGCTTGGCGGACATCTTATTGACCCACGTGATTTTGAAAAATATGATAGATGTATTTTGAAGATTCTAAAGGAATTTGATCGTGAAGATTTACCTGTTATTACAAACATGGATTTTGGCCACACAGATCCGATGATGATATTACCCTATGGAAGGATTAGGCGGATCGATGTTTAAGCTCTTATAATAACGAATTTTGTATAAAATAGACTTTACACTTGCTTCACCTGCCGCAAGTAATACTCCTAGTAAAATAAAGAAACCTCCGAATAACTGATACCAGTGCATCGTTTCACCAAGGAATAGCATTGACAGGATTGAGCCAAACAACGGTAATAAATTAAAAAAATGTGCTGCCACACTGGGACCAGCCACTCTTACTCCAATATTCCAATATGTTATGGCTAGCACAGAAGCAAATAAAGATGCATATAAAACGCCGCTTAAGATCAGAAAATTATAATGCGCAATATGTCCTATATACTGTTCTAGTAACATGCATGGTAGCAAAAAAATATCCCCAATAATTGCTGTTACTAATAAAAATAGAAATGGTGATATTTTTATGGTCATCTTTTTATAGATAACAGAAAAAAATGCCCAAGATATTACCGCAATCAAAATAAAGAAATCACCTAATTGATAGTGTATTTTCGATATGGTGCGTAAGTTGCCGTTTGAGATAATAAATATCGCCCCAATAAATGAGAGCAGCATCCCAAATATTTTATATTGCGACAATGAATCACCCAACAAGATGAATGACAGTAAAATAATTAATACTGGGACTGTTGCATATATTAAGCTTGTGTTGAGAACCGTAGTGAAGTTCAACCCTAAGTAAACAAAAGAGCTGTTGATGGTAATGCCTAATATGCTTAATACTAATAAACTAATAAAGTGTTTTCTGATTTCAGGAAAATTTTTCGTCATATTAGAATAGTTCAAGGGCAGCAAGATTATTATAACTAGCATCCACCTGAAAAATGCCAAAGTAAACGGCGGAATCTCAGTATGAACAATTCGACCCATAACAAAGTTTCCAGACCAAAATAATGCTGACAGTGTTAGAAGAATATATGCAGATAAGAGCTTCTGTTTACACATAAGGCCTTCGCGCTGTCCAATTTAGAGCATTCATATATTGTTACGAGCTAATCTTTTGAGTCAAGAGCTCCAGCATACTTTAACGTTCTAGTCATATAATGGTCCCTAATCTTCGCTGGCTCCGAATGATGATCTCCCACTATCCTGGAACATACTTTTGAATGATTACAATAAAGCCTTTCTATTGAAGAAATATATCTCTCATAGGTTGGCCTTAAGACTTCTGGCAAATTAATAAAATATTCTCTACATGATTTAATCTGCTTTAACATTTCAGTATGATCAATATACTGTGTTCCGGAAAGTAATGAATCAAAATAAGGAGGAGATACACTCGGCCTAACTTCCAATGTATATTTTTCCCGTGAATAACCAGAGCTAAAATTAAATGCTACAATCGAGGCATCAAACAATGATATTGCTTGTTCCATTGCCTTAATCGCCTCTGAAAATTTGTTGGCGGCAATTGATTTCCTAATATCATGATGAATGATAATTAATCCTTGGGTTAAAAAGAAAAACAATCGATGACCGATCTTCCAACGCAATATTGCTGCACTATTCATATCATTCACATTCATTTAACCCACCTCTTGATAATGTGTGAGACAATAGGCTCCCTATGACGTCTAATGTCAATTTAACCTGATCCTTCCCAAGATAGCTGTCAATTTTGTTGTTAACTAAGATATCTCTAGCAATAACGAAGGCATTTAGAACGAATCTCTTTTCAATTTCGGTATCTGTTCTCTGTATATAAAAATATTCATCGCTCATACTTTGCTGCTCATTTTTAAGGTTCTTAATTCTATACCGCGTAATGGGTGGGTTGAAGCAATGCCGTTTTTTAAGCGATGAACATGCAATAATCCCTGTCTTAAATCAATTTGATCCCAGCGTAATGAAACAATCTCTCCTACTCTTAGCCCATGTCTAAACATTAATAAAATCAGCGTATCATCGCGATATGTTAGGCGACAATTGACATTGCCGGTCGGCGTCAATTGTCGCCTAACACAAGATACTGTTCTGGCAATGCTTTGTCAGTTAATAAAAATTTCAAAATATCAGAAAGCAATGAATCTACATCTTTCCTATAACGCGGCGTTGCTTTTATGCGTTTATAATCTCGCTTAAATGTGGTGGAGCGCTCAATCGTCCTCATTATTTAAATCTTCCATGAGAGAATCAATGCTACTAAAACGTTTTCCTTTTCCAGCTTCAAGCTCAGCCATAGCTTTTCGGGTGCGTGCATTAGGGACTTTTATTTCAAAAGGTAACCGTCGCTCATCAGCCACTCGTAACATAAGCAAGCGAATAGCATCTGATATGGACAACCCCATCGCCTCTAGGGCATCAGCAGCACGTTCCTTTGTATTAGTATCAATACGAGCGCGAACATAAGTGTCAGCCGTACGCATAAGAATCACCTCTTAATTAACTCATATGTTAATTGTAGTCTTATTGTGACTACAATTCAAGAGGATAATTGGGTAATATCTTTGCCTACAATCAGCGCCTAAAATAGTTGAATTAGGCAATGTTTTTAATCTTCACGCAGCTTTGTGAAGCGCTAACGGCTTTAGGTGGAATTTATTTTTTTTCTGTTACAGAAAGACCAAGCGGTTCTAAGCAAAGGCTCTTCACTAGGCAACCAGGATGTTTTGGATTGTGTATCATACGTTATAAGGACCACTCATTAGATAACAATGAGTGGTCCTTATTAAAGATTAATCGTTAAAACATTTTAGGCGGTGATGATCTATATATTCATCGTTGCAGTTTGTTTGGTTAATAAATCAATAGCGCCAGTATCTTGGGATGGAGCAGGTTGGTAGCAACCGGGTGTGTAAGTTTGATTGGATGAGTACAAATTGGTATTTGAATGTTGATTATTATTACGTGGAAACCTAGTTGCTATTGCATTTGTCACTGCATCAAGTTTTTTCTTTGTGTTTTCTATGAGAGGAGCTAATTTCAAATAAAGTCTGTTATCCACATCAATTAACCCTTTCGTTTCTACCATGTTTCGTTTGAATTGGTTAACCCAGTCTATACAATCTTCAAGAAGAGAGGCCTCACATGGCGTGGTTGGCGCGGACATCTTTTTTAATGCGGTTTCATAGGCGTTTAATTTGTCTTCGAAATCTTGTGTTATTGGGAAGAGTAACGCATTTTTAATTTTGTCATATAACCCCCATAAGCTATTGACATCAACTTGAATCATATTATCAAAGAAGTTATATATCGCTTGAGGATTAGGATTGTGGTCAACAATCATGTGAGTACATGCCAAAAGATTTTTGTTTATATCAATAACTAACAAGGCAAATTGTTCTATGTTGACGGTGTGTATTGTATGTGAAATTTCATCAACTTTTGCGCTTAATATTTCGTATTCTTCCAGAAGTTCATCCGCTGTTTTACGATGAACTCTGTATCGACGCATGCCGGCATTTTCTTCATCCACATTCTTCATATATTTTTCATGTGCCCTCTCAACTACCTCTTTAATTACAACTTTACTTAAAATCTTTCCATCTGAAGTAGCTGTAACGAATTCACCACTTAATTCACCATTTAATTCACTACCTTGATAATAAAACTCGTAGTCCTTATTAGGGCCTATATGATGGCCTATCACATGTTTTTTTAGTGGCTTTTCTGATTTTTTTGAGAATATTTTTGAGAGAATTGTTGAAAACATTGTTTTAT
>MGXW01000103.1 GCA_001801495.1 Gammaproteobacteria bacterium RIFCSPHIGHO2_12_FULL_37_34 | reverse complement strand
AAAAAAACAAATCCTGCTGCACCAACAGCGCCTAATCCAATCTCTGGGAAGAGAAAAATAATACTGACTGCAGCAGTCATAATAAAACCAATTAGAGAACTGAACGCATATTCTTTGATTTTTTTACTCGTTTCCTTTTTTGCATCTTCTGATGATTGCTGAAAAAATTTTTTAATATTCCAAAATAAACGCCCTATATTGATGAGTGTATCAGCAGTCATGGTGCTAACAAATAAAATAGGAGCAATCACCGTAAAAAGCGATGCTAAAGCTAAAGAACCAATCACCGCTGTGCCAATTAACGCCGCTCGCAGAATATTCCAGCCCAAATCACCTGTTTCATGAATTGTTTTAGTTGGAGATGTTACGTATTGATAAATCGAAATGCCTAATTTTAAAATAAGAAAAAGAAGATTAACGGTAAACAAATAGTTACCCATATGCTGCATCAGCCAAATAAACCATTTAGAATTAGCATTCGATCCTAAAATACTGGTAAATATACTCGATTCACCAAGTTCGATGGCTCCTTTGGCTTGCTTAGCTGTTGCTTGTCTATCTGATTGAGGATTAGGCATATTGCGCCACTTTGATATAATAATATTTATTATACTAAATGTGGCTTAAAACAAGCTGATCATGCGATGCTATCAGCTTAAAATAATAATATATTATAATTCAATTGGTTAGAATATATATAGAATCGCTAGCAAATGCCAAATTCATACAGTAAACTTGCAAGATTGTAAAGGATAGTTCATGACAAATTTTTACCAAAACAAACGTGTACTCGTCACGGGTGGCACAGGATTAATTGGGCGCCCTTTAGTTGAAAGCTTGCTCAACTATGGTTCAAAAGTTACCGTCGTTTCACTTGATGACCCTGCACGCGCACCTCGTGGCATAACATTTAAACAAGCCGACTTGCGCGAATTTAGTGCTTGCTTGGAAGTATGCAAAAACCAAGAGATTGTCTTTCAATTAGCTGGTATCAAAGGCTCCCCCGCAATGACCGCCAAACGTCCAGCAAGTTTTTTTGTTCCAACTATTCTGTTTAGTATGAATATGATGGAAGCTGCTAGACGCATGGATGTGGAGCAATTTTTATTTACGAGTTCTATCGGTGTGTATTCTCCTGCTGAAGTTTTCCATGAAGATGATGTATGGAAAACTTTTCCTTCCCCTTTCGATCGCTTTGCTGGCTGGGCAAAACGCATGGGCGAATTACAAGCGGATGCTTATAACATTGAATACGGCTGGGATAAAATTTCTATTGTCAGGCCAGCTAATGTTTATGGACCCTATGACAATTTTGATCCAACCAATGCAATGGTTATTCCTTCTCTCATTAAACGTGCTATGGATGGTGAACATCCCTTAACCGTTTGGGGAGATGGATCACCCATCCGTGATTTCATTCATGCACGTGATGTGGCACGCGGCATGTTACTAGCTGTTGAAAAAAGCATTAATGAACCCATCAATCTTGGTAGCGGCACTGGCGTAACAATCAAAGAAATTGCGGAAATAATTGTTGCCAACATACCCGGTGGACCAATTAATTTAGTATGGGATAGCACCAAACCAACAGGTGATGCTAAACGCTTAATGGATATGACGCGTGCACATGCCTATGGCTTTCAACCAGAAATCTCTATTGAAGCAGGAATCATTGAAACCATTGAATGGTATGTTAATAATCGCAACATGGTTGATAATCGCTATAATGCGTTTACAGAAAAAGCATATTTGCCAACTGAAGCTTGTGTAAAAGGGAACGTATGATGATATGGATTATGAATAGTAATTCTAACGTGTGTCGTATTTATGCATTGAATAAAAAAAATGCGGAATTAATTTTAGTAAAAGAATTACAACACCCAGAAAATAAATTAAAAAGCAGCGATTTGACATCAGATAAACCTGGCCGTTATCAATCCAGTCATACTGCTCGGGGTGCCTATACTCAACCATCTCAACCTAGAGAAATAAAAGTTGATAATTTTTATAGAGAAATTGCGAAAGAACTCGATCAAGGACGATGTAACCAAAGTTACGACGAACTCGTTATTATTGCGCCACCTCATTTAAATGGTCTTTTGTTTCAACATTTAGACAAGCATGTAAAAGATTTAATTATCAATAATATTAAAAAAGACTTGCTCCATTTATCCGATCATGAATTAATAAAATTTTTGCGTGTTCATATCCAATATCCTACTGAATCGTCATAATGAAAAAAGTTGCTATTATCACAGGTGCAAGTCGCGGCATAGGTGCTGCTACTGCTCTTTTACTAGCAAAAAATAACTACGCCGTTTGCATCAATTATCACCAATCGCAACTTAAAGCGGATCAAATTGTTCATGCTATTCAACAAAATGATGGTGTGGCTATCGCCATACAAGCTAATCTTGCTTGCGAACAAGATGTAGTAAGGTTATTTGAAAGCGTTGATCAACACTTTGGGCCCGTTAGCGCACTGATCAATAATGCGGGCACCAATGGCGGTATATGTGGAGTAGAGCATATTACAACTGATCGCCTACAACATGTATTCGCTACAAATGTTTTCGGCACATTTATTGCTTGTCGTGAAGCGGTCAAACGCATGAAAAAAATTAGCGGCGGTAATATTATTAATGTTTCCTCAGAAGCAGCGCGCTTTGGCGGAACAAATCTTGCTCATTATGCAGCATCTAAAGCGGCTATTAATACATTAACCATTGGTTTCGCTCGTGAAGTGGCTACTTATAATATTCGTGTCAATACGGTGAGTCCTGGTGTAATTGATACTGAATTACATCACTCTTCTCCGCCAGAACGCATAGAAAATTTGTTAAAAACCTTACCGATGGGTAGAATGGGTAAAACTCAGGAAGTATCTGAATTAATTCTTTGGCTGCTATCAGATGCCGCTTCTTATATTAGTGGAGCAATTATTCCAATAACTGGAGCAAGGTAAAATACTCGGTCCGAAAGCTTGCTTTCAGGTTTATGCAATCAACGATCGGAGTGATAGCCATTTCCATTCTCTATTATGCTAATAAATTTCTCAATTCCACTTGTTCTATTTCAAATTGATTTTTCATTAAAAGCATTTCTTGAGTGATTTTAATAGGTTCATCCGGTCGGCTGTAAGTGACGGCTATACCATTTTCAGGTAACCCATGAATACATGTTAACATTTCCGTTTGATGATCTTGTTCTGCACCCGATATGCCGCGTGGTAAAGAACACCATTTTATTTGATATTTCCCTTGGCCTAATAATTGTACCAATGCGGCATTTGCTAAAAAGAATTTATTATAAGGATGCTCTTTCCCAGGAATCACGAAATGAATGCGGCGTAATTGATTTCCATTTGCCAAATAACGATTGATTTGCGTTTCAACCGAAGTTAAGGTTTGCGCAAAATGTAGGGCATCGTACATGATTTTGATATTGGCTTGATACCCTTCCAATAAAAAAAACAATCCGATCACTATACTAATAGCAGCAAATTTAAATTGGGCAGAAAAGACATCGCTCCAGCGATAAATACTCCAAAATAATAATGGAAACCCTGATGCAACTGATGCAAAAATCAATCGTGAACCCATATCTTCTCGAACTGGAATAATCAAATAAAATCCACTGCAAAAAATAAATAAGGCAGCAATAAAAATAATGATTTGGCCTAAAGTGAATAACGCTTGTTTGCTATGACGTAAATAAAATTCGCTTTTTAAAAAACGCTTACAACCAAAACAAAGTGCCCCTAACAATAAAACAATGGTCAACCACCCTTGAACTACCGAACCTCCTAAAGGAAATCCTAAGGGGAACAATAACACCCAGGGTCCTCCATCAAAAACATTCCCAAGTGGCCGAATACGAGCCCATAATTCCATCAAATTTAAATTAAAATGCATGCGATATTGATCTGGAATAGGTGCGCGCGCATGATAATGCATGTTATAACTCGCCCAAGCAAAATAGATGATACAAATAACAGAAAATAAAATGACATCTTGTAACACTTCTCTACGCGTTTTAGTCCACTCCGAAATAGTTGAGAAAAATAGCTTAAATAAGACTAAGGTACCAAAAAAGAAAGTCATTGCCGGATAAGTCAGTAATGCTAAGAGAAATAACACACTAGCATAAATAAAATATTTGATCTTTTTCTTGCGTGATTGATCATCCCATGCTAATGCATCATGATGCGCTTGTGTGAGGCATCGATAGCCCAAAACAACAAATAAAATAGGTAAAGATAAGGAAAGTGCACCAGTTAAAACAGTGTCACTATACAATTTTTGGATAAGAAATAAGCTTCCCGAAGCAAAAAATGCCATCCAAAAAGAAAACCCCAAGGTGTACAACCAATCTGCTAACAAACCCATGCCTACACCAAGTAATACAACAGCAAGAATACGAATAAAAATCATTTGTTGTAAGGTATGAGTAAATTTGTATACGACACAATCCAAGTATGCTTGTAAAGGTCGACCTAATGTTTTCATGAAATAAAAGCTGTCGTCTTGTTTGCAAAGTCGATGCGCACCTCCCACTGCATAACGAAAATCATCTCCACCGTAATACAAAATATGAGTGGCGGGGGCAAAAATAAAGTAAAGTAAAACAATGCTCGCGATAATAAACATGAAAAGACGATGCCTATCCGATAAATATTGTATGCTCACATTACGCATGTATGATTTCCTATGATGGTTTTAAATAATTTCTAAAAGCGCGCTACCCAATGCTTAGACTTCTAAATTCATTTTGTATCTTAACCATGTCACGTGTGTAAAGAAATGGTTCGTTTTCAAAACTATAAGTCACAGCAATATCTTTACTCCTCATGTTCGCTAAGCAATGAGCTGCTTCTTGTGTATGATGATTCCCTAACGATGATAACGCACACCATCTCAACTTAAAACTATCTTTGTTCATCAACGACACCAAGGCTGCTTGTGCTAAAGCATATCGACCATAAGGAGCATTCGATTTTGGAATAACAAAATGAACACGCGCAAGTGGTTGGCCAGTTTGTAAATAATGAGCAATTGCTTCCCGGGTATCGTTAAAATACTCGACATGACTAAGCGCATTCACCATGGTCACCATACTCGCCTGATGACCTTCAATTAAAAATAAAATGGCCACGCCAGCAAAAATAAAAGCTCGACCCCATCTTGCAGGAAAAATATTTTTCCACTGCCAACATCCCCAAAAAACTAATACTAAACCAGATGTAACTATCGCATATAATATGCGATTTTCTACAATATCTAAGCTTGGCATGATTAGGTAAAATGCACTGCTTAACAGAAACAAACCAACACCCATCATCACAACCTGGATGAGATGGATCATGAAATGATTTCCGCTGTGAGATGTCCTATTTTTCCATTCGTGCTTAGAATTTCGTAGCATAAATGGCGCCATCATGATACCCAATAATCCCGCAATCATGATCCACCCTTGCATGTTTGAATCACTCATAGGTGATACAGTCCACCAAGGACTAAATAGATTACCTAATAAAAAAAGGCGATTGAACATTTCTATTATATTTAAATTGGGATGACCAACATGATAAGCAGCTGGAATTTCCGTGCGCGCATGATAATGAATGTTATAATAAGCAAAAGCAAAATAAACAAGGCAGCCGGTGATAAAAACCAAACACTCTATTAATAATTCACGTTTAATTCGATTGAAATCAATTATTTTAGAAAAAAGCAACTTCATCAACATGAGTGTCACAAAGAAAAAAGCTAAAGCTGGATAAGTTAATAATGCAGCTAAAACAATTAAAAAAGATAAGCTCAACCATTTCATTGCTTGTGTACGTGATTCATGCGAAAAAAAATACTGATGTGCTTTATTCACACATCGATATCCCATTAAAGTAAGCAACAAAGTAAACGGAAGCGCAATAGCACCCATTGGCACAGCATCGCCATATAAATGAGCAATTAATAATAAACTACCAGCAGCAAAAAACGCTGTCCCTAATGAAAACCCTAAGATGTATAACCAATCAGCCAACAAACCCATGGTCACACCTATAGTAACAACGGTTACAATACGAATAACACGCATGCCTTCCAACGTATAAGCAAATTTAAATCCTAAGCAATCGATAAAGGTTTGCAAAGGACGTCCAATAGTCAGCATGAAATGATAATCATCATTTTTCGCACAAGATTTAGTCATACCACCAAAGCTATATCTAAAATCATCGCCGCTGTAATGAAGAATATGAATAGAAGGTGAGAATATTAAATAAAGAATGAGTGTGCTAGCAAAAATGAGCATCCAAAGGCGATGCGATGCTTGTAATGGAGATGACCACATTCTCATAATGCTTCTGCCAATGTATCTTCTACACTCAATTGAAATCCAGCAGCCAGTGCATCTTGATAAAACATTTTAACTGTTTCTAAGGAAAACTCATTTAAATCTTTGCCCACTAACGATAATTTATTAATGATATCATTGGTTGCTGTAATAATGTGACAGCCAATTTCATCCGACTGAAAAATATTTAATAATTCACGCGGACTTGCCCATATCAGTTCAAGTTGTGGGTAAGCTGACATGATGGAAAGTGCAGCACGCATCATTGGTACCGGATCACGCCCTGTATCTGCAATACGCCCAGCGAATACTGAAATACATGCAGCAGGACCATCTGCCAACGCTCGCGTTACTGCTTTTACTTGATCCAATGTCATCAATGCCGTCACGTTTTGTTTCACACCTGCTTTTGCTAGTTCTTGAATGAATGCACAAGCAGATTCACCCTTGGTATTTGAAACCGGAATTTTGACATAAACATTTTTTCCCCAGCTTGCAATTAATCGAGCTTGCTCGTACATCTCATCAAAATCATCTGAAAATACTTCAAAAGAAATAGGTTTATCTTTAATCACACGCAATATATCTATAGCAAATACTTCATAATCATTGATATTAGCTTTTCGCATCAACGTTGGATTGGTTGTAAATCCCTTTACGAAAGGTTTCGCGTACATTTCCAACATGCCTTTTTTATCAGCGCCGTCTGCAAATATTTTAACTTGCAATTGAGATAATGTTTTCATATCAGCTCCTCACAATCCATGTTGCTGCTTCCAACAATGAAGCAGTAGTAAAATCAGGTGGTTTCGCTAAAAATGCTTCTTGATAATGGTAATTTAACCAAATTGTTTGACATCCTGCACTTTTTCCTGCAGCAACATCTTTCCAGCGATCACCGATCATAAAACTATTTTTTAGGTCGATATCATATTCGTAAGCTGCTTGTAACAATAAGCCTGGTAAGGGTTTTCGACAATCACATTGATCTGCATCATCATGATAACACACTCGAATTTCGTCTAATGGTAATGCATCAAGCAATATTTTATTAATGGATTCAACCATTGCACGTGTGGTTGTACCTCGAGTTACATCAGGCTGATTAGTTGCGCCAATCAACAAAAAATGAGCTTGCTTTAAGATGGATAAAGCAGAATGAGCATCTTTTAGAATAATCACTGCATCAAGCGTATGAGGCGAATACGGTTTACCATCCACAACAATTGCTTGATTAAGCACGCCATCACGATCAAGAAATACAGCTCGTCGCCTTAACGTAGGGATTCCCATTTTGTTTGCCCTATCTTGAGTTTGGGATGCGACACCAACATGTGCCAAATCACCGATTGAAATGCTTCCGCGTGAGGCGTCACATTGTTAGCATTAACAGTTGGAATCAACACACAGGCATCCGCTACCTCTGCAGTATAACCACCATCACGACCCACAACACCCAATATTTTTGCTCCGATTTCGCGTGCATAATGTAGCGCGGCCACTAAATTGGGACTCACATTTTTCTCCACATTGCCGCCACCAACAGATAACACCATTAAAGCATCTCTTGTATTTAAACGACTGACAGCTAACCATTTAGCAAACACCGATTCCCAACCATCATCGTTCGTGCGCGCTGTTAATTCCGAAACATTATCGGTAGGTGCATAAGCCTCTATACCAACAATTTTGCGAAAATCATTCACTGCATGCGAAGCATTGGCTGCGCTACCGCCTACTCCTAATACAAACAGTCGACCGGCTTGAGCGCGTATCGTTGTTAAATGATCAACAATTCTTTCAATTTGTTTCATATCTAACGTATGAATAATCTGCGATGCTTCAGATAGAAATTGTTTGATAAATTCCATTCAACCTCCTTTTATTGTTGCAAGTATTGAGTAAATTCTTGAATACCCGTAAACGATCCTACTTCATAAAAACGTTGATTAATTTCAAAACCTGCTAATTGATGTTGTTGCAATAATAATTGATAAACATCTGCCAAATCAGACTGATAAGATGCCGCTTGAAATACACTTGACATCGTCACACTTAAACCATAGTCAATATACTGCATGCGATCAGTCCGGTGTTTTTTATCGTAAACTAAAATGTTGCCATCGTGAAATTCAATGTTACTCGCATCCCATAATCCCTTATTACGAAATACTGTCATTAAAGCTAATTGCCGTGAAGCTTCAAAAGCATGCTGCACAGCTAAATAATCGCACGGAAGATAGGAATCCCCATATAAAATAAAAAATGTTTCGCCTAAAACCGGCAAGGCTTGTTTAATCGCACCACCCGTACCTAACAATTTGGGCCCATCAAAAACATAATCGACATGCAAACCAAAGCGACTGCCATCGCCAACGTAATCACGTATTTGCTCGCCTAAATAGCCTACGCATAATACAACTTTTTCAATATTATTTTTTCGTAACAATTGCAATTGATGTGCAATAAAAGGTTCGCCAGCAATCGGAAGAAGTGCTTTAGGCATGTGTTCTGTCATGGGACGCAAACGTCTTGCTAACCCACCAGCAAGAATAGCGACAGGAAACAATTTGCTCATGACTGAGCAACCACTTGCGTACCTATAAAATCAAAACGAAAACGCACTTCTTGTAAGCGCGCAGCGCGCATGGCATGACGTAATTTCACTTTATCATAAGCATAAAGCATTAAAAAACCACCCCCACCGGCCCCAATCATTTTGCCACCTAAAGCACCATTTTTTCTTGCTAATTCATACCATTCATCAATTTGCGTATTACTCATATTAACCGAACGTTGTTTTTTATGTTCCCAATGTATATTCATGAGTTCAGCAAATTCTGCCAAATCCCCTTTTTCTAATGTCTCTTTGCTTTTTATACCAATCTCTTTAATAAAATGAAGATTAGCAATCATATCACGATTTTTTTCTTTACTTTTTACATCTTGTTCTTTCAAAATGCCTGAAGCAGAACGAGCATAACCTGTAAAAAACAAAAGTAAATTATCTTCCAAATTATAAAGTGTCTCTTCACTAATTTTAAGCGGCCACGCCTCCACTTGATCATCCGTCAAAAAGCGAAAACAGGTGATACCGCCATACGCAGCAATATATTGATCTTGTTTTCCTATAGGCTCTTTTAATTGATTTAATTCGATATAACAAGCTTGTTCAGCTAACTCTCGCGGATGGATCAAATTCTTTTTTAATGTATGTAATGCTTTTAATAATCCTGTAGTAAAACTGCCCGATGAGCCCAAACCCGTTCCTGCTGGAATATCGGCCATGCTCGTGATTTCAAGATAAGGCGCAGCAATATTTAAATACTTTAATACTTCTCGAATAATAGGATGTTCAACATGGTCAATAGAACTAACGCGTTCTAATTTCGAGTATTTGATAATTAATTCTTCAACGAATGTTTCATGCAAAGTAATATAAACATATTTATCAATAGCAGCTGCAACCAAAAAACCGCTATGATCACGATAATAAGATGGTAAATCAGTACCACCACCACCAAGAGAAATCCGTAACGGACTACGAACAATAATCATATCCTGAATCCTTGTAAATTTTTTCCACTATTTTCAAAACTGCGTGAGCATCTTGTATGCTGGCTGCAGGTTGACGTTGCTGCTTAATATCATCTAAAAATTCATTCCATTCAAATTCCCATGAATCATCTATCATGGGGTATTCCCATATCATTGTCTCAGGAGGACCCATGCTTTCAGACATTTTATAGAAAGTGATACGCTCCATTCCATAACTTCCTCCTAATCCATTGACTTCAATTTTTCCTTGCTTACCAAAAATTTCAAAAGAAAATGTATTCTTCCATTCTGTACAACTTGCATGAAGAAAAGCTACCTGTTTTTTTGCAGTATGTAACACCATAAAACCATTATCATCTACCGGCATATTCCAGAAATAAGTATGAGCATGCCCATATACTTGATCAAAATCCCCTAAAAACCATCGAGCTAAATCAATTAAATGAACACCTTGATCAATTAATTCTCCACCACCAGAACATTTAGGGTTAGCACGCCATTCTTGATGATAACCAATGCGTCCACCATGGCCATAACGCCCACGTATAAACATCAGCTCCCCTAACATACCCTCATCAATCAATTGTCTTGCTTTTCGAAATGCTCGATGATAACGATGATTAAATCCTACCCGAACACACGCCTGTGTTTGTTCTGCAGCAACCAGTAGCGATGCTGTTTCACGCGTGTTACGCCCACCTGGTTTTTCAAGCAACACATGTTTACCTGCTTTAATTGCAGCATGCGCAATCTCCATTAATGCATCATGTATTGTCGCTACAATCACAAGATCCACATTTGGTAGATGAATAGCAGCTTGCCAATCCGTTTGCGCTATACATCCTGGAAATTGAGCAGCAAGCGCCACTGCTCGCTCATGCAATAAATCAACACAAGCAATTAAATGGCAATTTTTTAGTGCTTTTGCTCGTTTTTGTCCAATCAAGCCGCAACCAACAATGACAACATTCACACATTACCCCATTTCTTACCTCTATCCTCAGGTATAATCCGACGCAAGGTATAAATATCAGAATGTTTTAATTCATCAATATAGTTAGAAAATGCTTTCCAAGGATCCCAAAGAGCGCTGATTAATTTACCAGTAATCCCATCACTTGCTGAAGATGCTAAAAAAACGCATAAAGAAGCGCCTATAGTTAACGGTGTTCCTCCTTCGCGTTTTTGTTTAAGCGATTGCTCATAAAATGCTTGGCCTACTTTTTCTGGCCCAGCTGCTAATACTTCATCTAAAAAACGTGTATTTAACGAGCCTGGCGCAACTGTATTTACCTCAATACCAAATGATGCCACCTCTTCTGCCAACGTTTCGGCAAAACGAACAACAGCTGCTTTAGAAGCTGCATACGCACTAAAATATGGCAAAGGTTTTGTCGCACCTCCACCAGATATAATAATTATTTTCCCATTACGCTGTTGCTTAAATTGTGGCAAAACTGCGCGACATTGCAACACGGTTCCTTTAAGATTAATATCAATTGCCACCGACCACTCTTCCCAATCAACTTCATCCACTGCTCCTTTCGCACCATAGATTCCTGCATTAGCAACTAGTGTATCTAAACGACCAAATTCACAAATGGTTTTAGAAACCAATGCATGCACTTGATCCACTTGAGTAATATCGGTTACTTGCGCTAATACTCGTGATCTATTGCGAGCTAAAGCTTGTAACGTTTGTTGTGCAGCAAATAATTTTTCTGTATTCCGTGCACATAACATTACATGCGCGCCTTCCTGCACAAATTGTCTTGCTATTTCTAATCCAAATCCTTGATTAGCACCGCTTATAATGATGCATTGTCCTTTTAGTTGCATACTGGAATTCCTACTGAAAAGTATTTGATACGAGTATCCTGCTGTATATTGCTCGCAATAAAACCACTAGGATCGAAAACAAATGGTTGCCTAAGATGCGCAACCAATGTTTCTGCATTTAGTTCGGAAAACTGTGGCCAAGCTGTTGAAATAATCACAGCATCAGCAGCCCTGATTGCATCAGTTACGTTTGATTTGAGTTGAATAAATGAAGCATAGCCTTCAGGTAATTGTTGAATAACAGGATCGTAAGCCTGCACCTCGCTCCCCTGCTCATGCAACCATTTGCACGTTTCAATTGCCATGGAACACCGTAAAGTGTCGGTTCCTGCTTTATACGTGAGCCCCAATACTGCAATCTTCGTATTCCGAAGATCTTTCAAGACATCTAACAATTTTTGACATGCCCATTTTTTATGGTGATGATTACTATCTAAAAGAGCAGAAAATAAAAAAGTATGTTCGTCTTGTTCTTTGCCAAGTTGGATAAGATAATGAATATCGCGCAGTAAAGTCCCACCAGCAATAGCATCGCCTGGTCTAAGATAAGCGTGAGGTCCAATTCTTGCTTCACTTTTTAAACCACGCTCCACTTCACGTGCATTTGCACCAACTGCTTCACATAATACTGATAATTCATTAATAAAAGTAACCGATACAGCAAGAAAAGCATTAATCGCGTGTTTTGTCATTTCAGCAGAAAGAATAGACATCCAAATGAAATGATCAGTAAATGGTTGTAATAATTTCTGTATGTGATCTTTATAATGATGATTATCTAACCCAATGATAACCCTATCTGGATGGGTGAAAACAGCAATTGCTTTTTCTAACCGTAAATTTTCTGGAATATAGGCAAATGTAATATGTTTTTCAGGATAAAGTTGATCACATTTTTTTTGTAATTTATTAGTCGTCCCAACTGGGATTTGCGATGAAATCACTACTAAATTTTTAGTTTGTAAATAAGGAAAAAGGTTTTCTACCTCCCGCATAACATAATCTACATCGGCTACCTCATGCGCATCAACCGGCGTATCAAATGTCACCCAAATTAAATCGCCATCAGAAAAATGTGGAATAGAATGAGTAAACGTTAATGTTCCAGCTGTTTGACATTCTTTTAATAATGCTTCTAATCCTGGTTCAAAAATAGGTGGTTTACCTTGTTGCAAATTCACAATGGTTTCTCTACAAGCATCATAAGCTAACACATGGTGCCCTGCTTTTGCTAATGAAGCCGCTGTGACACAACCCAAATGCCACAATCCAACGACAATAATATTCATCATCTTTGCTCTACAATCCACGTGTTATGTTTAAGAAAATCGATGGTCTGCACAACTCCTTGTTGAATACTTAAGGTTGGCTTCCAACCTAATTTCCGTATTTTTGAGCAGTCCAAAAAAATAAAAGGATTGTCGCCAATCCAACCACGCTCACCGCCTGTATAAATGCGCTCGGGTATTCTATTTAAATAATGACAAATCCAATTGATCGAATCATCCACTTGACAATATTCATCTGTTCCTAAATTAAAAATATTTACTTTTTCGGTAGCGTGTTTCATTGCAAATAATATTGCATCAATACAATCTTTAACATAAAGATACGATTTGCGTTGTTTTCCATTACCTAATATTTGTAATTGCTCTGGATGTTGAAGAAGTTGCTTGTAAAAATCAAATACATGTCCATGAGTATAACGCTCCCCTAAAATCGAAACAAACCGAAAAATATAGGCTTGGCATCCAAATCCTTCGCAATATGCTTGTATGAAACCTTCTGCTGCCAACTTGGATGCGCCATATAATGAAGTTTGAATAGGAAAAGGAGCATGTTCTGGTGTGGGGAAAATAGTTGCCTCCCCGTAAATAGACCCGGTGGAGGCAAATGCTATTTTCTGAATCTGATTTGCTCGCATTGCTTCTAGTACATTAAACGTAACGATAGTATTTTGTTCTAAATCTTTATGAGGATAATGTGTACCCCATCTCACATCTGCATTTGCCGCAAAATGAAATACAGCATCAACATGCTGTATGGCTTTTGTTGCTACTGATGGATCTTGCAAATCCCCAGTTATTAATTTAAAACGCGGTGATTGTTTGGCATGATCTAAAAATGGATGAAGCCCAGTAGAAAAATTATCGATGCCAATCACATCATGGCCTTGTTCTAATAAACAATCGACCATATGACTGCCAATAAAACCAGCGCATCCAGTCACACAATATAACACGCTAACCCCCCTTGTTATAAACTGCAAACACCCAAAACCGTGATAACAAATAATTAATGCCAACCGTCACGCCTATCGCCACAACATAACCCACATAAGGTGAAAAATGTCCCATTTCAACCATACTATAAGTAATCGTTAATGTAGATAAATAACCTATCATTAACAACACCACATACCTAGGAATTTGCTGCTGAAAACTAACCGCCTGGCTTTTGAAGGTAAAATATCGATTGGCATTAAAATGAAAAAGAACACCTATTATAAATGCAATCGATACCGCAATTTGATAATAAAAATGAAAAAAACCAAAACAAATACTAAATAAGATAAAATTAATCCCAGCCGTAATGCTACCCACTGTTAGAAAAGATAAAATAGTATGCTTATCAGCTAGAATAAACTGATATATTTTTTTCATAAAAACCTTCAACTTGATGTTTCGTAAAGGGGTAGCGATTCCTGCATAGAAAACGTAGTGGCCTCATGATTCATCACGGGTTTTTCTTTCTCAATCATATAATCAACAATAAACATAGGGCGGCGTTTTACTTCGTCATATATTCTACCAATGTATTCGCCCAATAACCCCAAGCAAAGTAATTGTACACCAGAAAAAAAAGTCACCACTAAAACAGTCGTCGATAACCCAGGACTTATATCTATACCATAGAGTTTTTGAAAAACATACCAGCCACCTAATAAAAAACTAAAACCAGCAAGAAATGCGCCCATAATAGACATGATTTGCAAAGGTTTGCTGCTAAAACTAATCAAACCATTTAAGCCTATTCTTAATGAGCCCGTAAAGCGATTATAATTTCCCCTACCTGCTAAGCGCTCATCTCTATCATATTCAATAAACGTTTGTTTATAACCCACATAG
>MGXW01000102.1 GCA_001801495.1 Gammaproteobacteria bacterium RIFCSPHIGHO2_12_FULL_37_34 | reverse complement strand
TTTGTTTTGCTATTTCAGCTTCACCATCCGGCAGTCCTTTCAAGTAACGTTCGAGCATTTCCGCCATTTCTTCATGTTCGCCAATGCTCACATCCTTTGCGCCTAATGCAATGGCAAGCACCGTGCCTTTGATTTTCCTGCCAGCATAATCTTTAACTTTAGCGTTGCTGGTTAATAACATTTGCTGCATCTCAGGGTTATCTTTTAGCATCTTCTCTGCTTCTTCCTTTTTTCCATTCACCACATCTTGCAAGAATTGTTTAAGATGCGGATTTTCAGGTAGAAATAATCTTAAGTTTTGTGTTGGTTTCTCAGCAAGCGCTTGAGTAAGCCACGTTGCCTTTGACTGACCAGAAATATTGTCTGGAAATAATGCTTGCAATCGCTTGTCTTCCAACAGCCAATACCGCCCGCGTTTTGAATTGACCCATACTTCCGCAACCGTTTTGCCCTGATGCGCACCTTCAAGGAGGATAGCACTTAAACCAGCAGAGGTAATCGCAGCACGAATAGTAGGATCACTCATGATTTCGGCTTTGTGATCGATCATCAATAGGCCAAGTACCGCATTCGTATCCGCGCCTCTTGCGACTAGCATTTTTACTCGATCGAATTGATCTGCTTTTGCCGCGATGAGTAGCTCAGATTGTAAATAGGCTGAGTACAGGGGCTGGAAGGTTGGTACAGATTGTAGGTCTTTACCTAAGTCAGGTATTTTTTCTAACCTATCAAATACTGCTTTTTGCTCTGCTTCTGGTTTACCATGGAGATAAGCAAGCACCAATGCTGCTTTCTTTTCTGCGGACCATTCACTAAAACATGTTAAACAACGTAAAAGCTCATCAAGGGTTGGCACCAATGCCAAACTTTCAGGTGTGATAACAGATAATGGCGCGCCATCATCACACATCGCAGTCAGTAACGCTTCTTCTGCTGGTGAAAAGATAAAATACTTTTCGTTTCTCAGTTTATTGATGAGTGCTTTTTTTATCTCATACCAGTTGATATCAACGACAATCGGCTCCATGCTGTCATCATCTTCTTTATATTTAAATAATTGATTATCTAAGATGTCGCCGATAAATGGTTTTAAATAGTCACTATTAAATTTACAATAATCCTCATAGACATAGCCAGCATCTCGTGCGCCATCATAACTACGTGATTTGACTAAACTAGGCAATTGTTCAACGAGCGAGTTTATCGTCTTAAAGATCGTATACTGTGATGCAGATGCTTCTTCTATTTTTTTTCTTATCGTTTCATCACTGATAGCTCCCTGATGAATATCTTCCAGATTTAATGGACGTACGCCATACCCCAGGTTGCGCGCCACCACAAAGAAACGGTTATAGGCGTGGATTTCATCAGTTGTTTGGTTTGCTGCCGTACTCACAATACTCTGGCGGATAATGCCTAGCATCTCATCCAGATTTTCGGGTTGGGTTAAGCTCTGAATACATTCATTGCAACGATCATGAAATCCACCCGTACAATTTGGTGCACCTTCAACGATTTTTACAGCCAAGGAATGTTTTTGATCGGGTGGTGTCTTGGGATCAGCGAGCACGCTATAGAGCGTTTGCAATGATTCATGCAAGCGTGCTTTCAAAGAATAAGTCGAAGCAGGACCTGCATGGCGATTGAGGTGATAAAAGAATTCGGTTTTTTGAGTGAATTCCCTTTTAACCGGATCCTCGTCATTTGGATAACATTTTTGGGTATCATCTAAATGAAGTATGTCATCGGCAATGAGACTGCCAAGCTGTGTGAGCCAATCTGTTGGCATGGGTAGGTTGGTATCAACCTTATACTGCTTTGCTGGTAATTGGACAAATCCCTTGTCAGGATTAATGGTTGGCATGCTATTCTCTTCGTATTGTGTTTAGTTTAGAGCTAATTATGTCCAAAAATTATACCGGTCTTGGCTTAAGAGAGGCTTAAGAGATGTCAATAAAATTCCAAAAATTGCGATAAAGCAGAGTCATTTGCCGACAAACGATTCATTGGTGTGGTACGGCGAGGAAGCTTCTTCAATTACTCAAAACGGTGAAACTTCAGTTAGTACATTTTGTTACTAAAAATTGTGGGAGTTTAATTTGATCTGACAACTTAAAAAACGTTGAACAGCCTCTTAAGACGCTGTGCTTTCGTCTCGACGCGCAACTAATTCAACAATTGCCATCGGTGCGTTATCACCTTTGCGATAGTTGCATTTTAAAATACGCACATATCCACCTGGACGTTCTTTGTAGAAAGGTCCAATTTCTTTAAAAAGTTTTAAAACAATATCTCGATCACGTAAACGGGTAAAAGCTAATCGACGTCGATGTAAGTTATCTTCTTTAGCCAAAGTAATAATAGGTTCAACAAATCTTCTCAATTCTTTTGCTTTTGGTACAGTTGTTTTAATAAACTCATGCCGTAACAAAGACACCATCATGTTTTTGAACATGGCTTTGCGATGACTACTCGTACGACTTAAGCTTCGACCTATGTTTTTGTGACGCATATAACCCTCAGCTCAACCCTCTTTTTTAAAGGGTGAATAACTATTTATTTCTTTCCCTCACTATCACTTGAAGCGGGTGTTCGCCACCCATCTACCTTAATACCAAGCGCAAGACCGTGAATAGCAAGTACGTTTTTAATTTCTGTTAATGATTTTTTACCCAAATTAGGCGTCTTTAACAAATCCGCTTCCGTTCGTTGTACCAAATCTCCAATAAAGAAAATATTTTCTGCTTTTAAACAATTTGCCGATCGAACGGTTAACTCTAAATCATCTACAGGACGCTGATAAATCGGATTCACAGCATCTTCACGAGCAGATTTTTCTGGAACAACTGGTGCTGATTGCAGATCAACAAATGCAGCGAGCTGCTGCTGTAAAATGGTCGCAGAACGACGAATAGCTTCCTCAGGTTCTAAGGTACCATTTGTTTCAAGATCAATGACCAATTTATCCAAATCAGTGCGCTGCTCCACACGCGCATTTTCAACTGTATAAGCCACACGACGAATAGGGCTGAAACTTGCATCTAAATGCAATGCACCAATCACTGTTTTCGTTTCTGATTTGCGTATTCGCACAGCAGCCGGCTGATACCCTCGACCCACCATGACTTTTAATGTCATATTCAATGAGCCGCTCTCGTTAAGATGAGCAATAACATGATTCGGATTAATGATTTCAACATCATGTTCAGCTTCAATGTTGCCAGCTAATACTGGCCCTGGAGCGGTTTTATTTAATTTTAAAGTAACCTCTGGACGCCCATGTAAACGTATAGCAACACCTTTGAGGTTCAAGAGAATTTCAACCACATCTTCTTGAACACCAGGAATGGCACTATATTCATGTAGCACACCATCGATTTTTACTTCAACAATGGCAGCTCCGGGCATGGATGATAATAATATCCTGCGTAAAGTATTTCCCAAAGTATGACCAAAACCACGCTCTAATGGCTCGAGTGTGATTTTTGCATGAAAGGGAGTAATCGTTTCAACAGCAATTTCACGCGGTGTTAAAAAATCAAATGGATTATTCTGCATGTAACAACCTCTTTTAAGGTAACTTCAATTGTAAACATTTCACGCCCTCATGGTGACTGGTCTTTCATTTGACAGCACACACAATTATTTCGAATAAAGTTCAACAATCAATTGTTCATTAATATCCGGTGGTAAACGATCTCGATCAGGAGTATTTTTAAATGTCCCTGTAAAATTGCCTGCATCAACTTCTATCCAATCACAACTTGGTCTTGCCTGAGATAAAGCAAGTGCAGATTGAATACGCATTTGAGTTCTTGCTCCTTCGCGTATACTCACAACATCCCCAGGTGATAACAAATAAGATGGAATATTGACAGTTTTTCCATTCACTAAAATGGCACAATGGGTTACAAGCTGCCTAGATTCTGCTCGCGTTCCTCCAAACCCCATTCTATAAACAACATTATCTAATCTGCGTTCAAGCAATTTCATTAAATTTTCACCAGTTGATCCTTTAAGACGACTTGCTTTCTTAAAGTAGGTCTTAAACTGACGTTCTAAAATACCATAAATACGACGAACTTTCTGCTTTTCTCGTAGTTGAATACCATGCTCCGTTTCACGTCCTCGACGAGCGCCATGCTGACCAGGAGCTACATCTAATTTACATTTCGTATCAAGCGATCGTATGCCACTTGTGAGAGAAAGATCAGCTCGCTCTCTGCGTGACAACTTACATCTTGGACCTAAATACCGTGCCATTAATTTGTCTCCTCACACACGTCGTTTTTTGGGCGCACGACAACCATTAAAAGGAATGCCTGTTACATCTGTTATAGAAAGAATCTTGAGTCCAATCGTATGCAGTGCTCTTATTGCAGACTCTCTCCCTGGTCCAGGACCCTTTACCCGCACTTGAACATTTTTCATACCATAAGCTTCGACAACCATTTGTCCTGCCTTTTGCGCAGCCTCTCCTGCCGCATAAGGAGTGGATTTCCTTGAACCGCTGTAACCACAATTAGCAGCACTCGTCCAAGCAACTGTGTTACCTTGTACATCTGTAATCGTCACAATCGTGTTATTAAACGATGAATAGATATGAGCAATACCATCGCTAATCTGCCGCTTGGCTTTTTTACGCACCTTTGCTTTGGTTGTACCAGCAGTAGTACCCTTTGCAGCAGCGTTGGCTTTACCTGTTGTTCCGCCTGTTGTGCCACCTGCAGCCGCGCCTGATTCGTCATCCGCACCAGCTGGTATATCTGCCCCTGCTGCGATAGGATGTTTCTTTGGTTTTGTATCTGGTGTCGTCTTTGCCATCTCTATTTACTCGCTTCTTTAGTAGTTGGACTAGCAGCAACCGCCATTTTAATGATGCTCTTTCTTTTTCCCTTACGAGTCCTTGCATTGGTTCTGGTACGTTGCCCTCGAACAGGTAATCCACGCTTATGTCGCAAACCACGATAGGTTCCCAACTCAACTAAGCGTTTAATATTCATTGCTACTTCACGACGCAAATCCCCTTCCACTCTTATCTTATTTATTTCACTACGCAAATTTTCTAATTCAGCTTCTGTAAGATCTTTAACCTTTTTACCAGAATCAACTCTTACTGACTGACATATCTTTCGAGCACGTTTTCTGCCAATACCATAAATAGCAGTAAGGCCTACTAAAATATGCTTTTGTATCGGTATAATGACGCCTGCAATACGAGCAACCATTTAATCACTCCTAACATTCAACCTTTTCAATACAAAAAGGGATGAGTTTAATAGCCAAACGAAAAAAAATCAACCTTGTCTTTGTTTATGTCGCTTTTCCTTACAAATTACTTTAACCACATTTTTTCTCTTTACAATCTTACAATTACGACATATTTTCTTTACTGATGCATTCACCTTCATAACCAACTCCAAAGCTATCTATCGTGGTCGCAAGCTCGCTCCACGCAAATTTGCTTTCTTAAGTAATGACTCATACTGAAATGACATAATATGGGCTTGCACTTGTGCCATAAAATCCATCACCACAACTACAATAATCAACAAGGATGTACCACCGAAATAAAAAGGAACATGCCATGCTAAAATCAAAAACTCAGGAAGTAAACAAACAAGTGTAACATAAATTGCACCTACCAAGGTTAATCGTGTCATCACACTATCGACATAACGCGCCGTTTGATCGCCTGGTCGAATACCCGGAATAAATGCACCTGATTTTTTTAAATTATCAGCAGTTTCTTTAGGATTAAATACTAATGCCGTATAAAAAAAACAGAAAAAGATAATCCCCGTGCTGAATAACAACATGTGTAAAGGCTGCCCTTGTTGAAGAGCAACACTCAGCACACCTAGCCATTCCATCCCCTTAGCATTACCAAACCATTGAGCAATGGTTGCAGGAAAAAGAATTAAGCTGGATGCAAAAATAGGAGGGATGACACCTGCCATATTAATTTTAAGTGGTAAGTGAGTCGTCTGAGCAGAATAAATCTTGCCTCCCTGCATGCGCTTAGCATAATTGATCGTGATACGACGTTGTGCACGCTCCATGAAAACGACAAAAGCCACCACACCAATCACCGCTGCTAATATCAATAATAAAATAATAATTTGTAATTGCCCTTCACGTACTTGCTCCAATGTTCTACCTAATGCAGCAGGTAAACCAGCAACAATGCCAGCAAAAATAATCATAGAAATGCCATTGCCTATACCACGTTCGGTGACTTGTTCTCCCAACCACATCAGAAACATCGTTCCTGTTGTGAGAGTAAGTGTAGTGGTAAAATAAAATGTAAAATCTGGTATAGTCGCAACATGATTAGCAACCAACATTTTTGATACACCAATTGCTTGGAAAGCTGCTAGCACAAGTGTGCCATAACGAGTGTATTTGTTGATTTTACGTTGCCCTGATTCACCTTCTTTACGTAACTCAGCTAATTGCGGAGAAAGCACGGTGAGTAGCTGAACGATAATAGAAGCAGAAATATAAGGCATGATACCTAATGCAAAAATACTAAAACGCATTAAGGCTCCACCAGAAAACATATTAAATAACCCAATAATATTGTTTTGTTGGGCATTAAAAAGTTCTTGTAAACGTTGTGGATTTAAACCAGGAACAGGAATATAAGAACCAATTCTAAAAATAATAATGGCAAATAATACAAAAAATAATCGATATTTTAGATCTGCAAATCCGCTTGAATTAAAATTAATGCCCAACCGATTTGCAACCATTTACGCCTCTACCTTTCCTTTCGCCATCTCAATTGCATAACGAGCACCAGCAGATACAGGGATGCCACGAACAATAATCGAACGCTTTAATTCACCCGATGCAATAATTTTTACATCTTTCGTATTTGCTCGAATGACACCTGCTTCTCTTAAAGCAGCTAAATCAATGATTTCCGATTGAACATGATTTAAATCGGACAAGTAAATTTCTTGTCGGAATAAGGCTTGTCTGGAACGAAAACCAGACTTGGGTATACGACGTTGTAATGGCATTTGCCCACCTTCAAATCCTACTTTATGATAACCACCTGCTCGCGCTCTTTGACCTTTATGTCCACGACCACAGGTTTTACCTTTACCAGAACCAATGCCTCGCCCCAAGCGCTTAGATTTTTTCTTGGACCCTGGTGCTGGATGCAACGTATTAAGATACATTTTTACTTTTCCTCATCTAGCAATTCATTTAACGATTTACCACGTTTTGCAGCCATGTGTTCAGGCGGAGAAATACTCAATAAAGCATTAATAGTTGCTCTGACCACATTAATTGGATTGGTCGATCCACCAATTCTTGCTAAAACGTTTTTAACACCCAACACTTCAAAGACTGCGCGCATCGCGCCACCTGCAATAATACCCGTTCCTTCAGAAGCTGGTTTCATAAACACTCGTGTTGCACCATGTTTGCCAAGCACTTCGTGATGCAAGGTACCGCCTTTCAAGACCACACGTTGCATATTCTTTCTGGCATTATCCAGCGATTTTTGAATGGCAACAGGCACTTCACGTGCCTTTCCTCTACCTACACCAATACGACCATTACCATCACCGACCACGGTGACAGCAGAAAAGCTAAAAATTTTTCCGCCCTTGACTACTTTGGCATTACGTGCAACTGCAACCAATTTCTCGTTATAACCGTAATCACCTTTACTACTTTGCTCAGCACTTGCCATCATGGTTTATTCACCTTTTAACAATTCAATCCTGCTTCTCGCACCGCATCAGCTAAGGCTTTAATGCGACCGTGATAAGAAAATCCCGATCGATCAAATGCTACTGTCTCTACACCCGCTTTCAACGCACGTTCTGCAAGCAATTTACCAACCGCTTTTGCTGCTTCAACATTACCAGTTGATTTTAGTTTCTTTCTTAATCCTTTATCTAAAGTAGATGCCGCTACTAATGTTTGCGTACCATCTGATGTCGTAATTTGTGCATACATATGTTGCGGCGTCTTGTGTACACACAAGCGTTTTGCTTCTAACTCGCGAATTTTCATGCGTGTTCGTTTAGCCCGTCGTAATCGTGATAATCGTTTGTTCATACCCTTACCCTCTCCCGTTTAGGAGATACTATTTCTTCTTTGTTTCTTTCAATTCAATGATTTCATTTGTGTAACGCACCCCTTTACCTTTGTAAGGTTCAGGCTTACGTATACTTCTTATTTTTGCTGCCACTTGCCCAACCAAGCGCTTATCAATTCCTTTAATAAGAATATCTGTTTGAGTTGGTGTCTCTACCACCACGCCTTCAGGCACAACAAAGTCAGTAGGATGAGAAAAACCCAAGCTAAGCGACAATATTTTTCCTTTTGCCTGAGCACGATACCCCACACCAACCAACGCTAATCGACGTTCAAATCCATGAGTAATACCATGAATAACATTTTGAATAGTTGCACGTGCCGTACCCACAATGGAGCGATACAGCTTCGTTTCCAAACCCGTTATTTTACCACATTGTGCGTGCTGTAAATTGATATGACCATCTTTCATTGTTACTTGCACAAAAGGATGCAATGCTATTGATAGTTGTCCTTTTGGACCTTTGGCTGACAAAGTTTGATCCTGAATTTTAATATCAACCCCGGATGGGATCACTACAGGTTTTCTACCAATTCGTGACGTTGTCATATTCGCTCTACTCCACTGTACACAATACTTCACCGCCCACTCGTTCAGTTCGAGCAGTTTTATCAGTCATAACGCCTAAAGGAGTAGAAACAATTGCAATACCAAGCCCCCCACGAACAACAGGTAATTGATCGCAATTCCGATATACTCGTAACGCTGGTCGACTAATACGCTCAATTTTTTCAATTACCGGGCTACCTTGATAATATCTCAAAACAACTGTGATATTTTTTTTATTGTCAGTTGCTATTATTTGAAAATCTTCTACAAATCCTTCTTTTTTCAGAATAGTAAGAATTTCTGTTTTGAATCGCGAATAAGGCACAACCACTTCTCGATGGCCCATCTTCTGAGCATTTCGTATGCTTGTTAACATATCCGCAATTGGATCTTGCATTGACATTTTTAGTACCTCTATCTCAAAATTTACTACTATTCCTTACCAACTTGCTTTATGCATACCCGGCACCATACCGCTTACGGTAGCTATTCGCATATGCAATCTGCATAAACCAGTTAATCTATTATAAGCGCGCGGTCTACCACATAATTTACAACGATTACGCCGTCGTGATGGACTTGAATCACGTGGCAATTTTTGTAATTGATGCGCCGCTACTGCTCGCTCTTTATCACTTAAGTGAATATTGCTGATATTTTCTCTTAATTGATCGCGTTTAGCTCTTAAGCGGTTGCCAATTTTTCTTCTCTTTTCATTTCGATTTCTGACCGATTTTTTTGCCATAATGCTAACTCACTTCTTTCTCTTTGAAAGGAAAATTAAACGCTTGCAATAAAGCAAACGCCTCTTTATTGGTTCTTGACGATGTAGTAATAGTAATATCCATTCCCCTTAACGCATCAACTTTGTCATAATCGATTTCCGGAAAAACAATTTGTTCTTTTATCCCTAAGCTATAATTTCCTCGTCCATCAAATGATCTTGCGCTCATACCACGAAAATCGCGCACGCGCGGCAATACAATAGAAATAAGTCGATCTAAAAATTCATACATTTTTGCACGACGCAAGGTAACCTTACAGCCAATCGGCCAACCTTCACGTATTTTAAAACCAGCGATCGACTTGCGCGCTAATGTAGAAATAGGTTTTTGCCCAGCAATTTTTTCCAAATCACCCATCGCGTTAGTCAGAATTTTCTTATCGAGTGCAGCTTCACCTACACCCATATTAATAGTAATTTTTTCAATACGTGGCACTTGCATGACCGACGTATAACCAAATTTTTTCTTCAGTTTCGATACAATTTCTTTTCGATATATTTCTAGCAGCCTTGGCATAACCTCTACCCCTTTATATCTACAAGCTGATCACTGCTTTTAAAATAACGTACACGCTTACCATCTTCTAAAACACGGCGGCCTATTTTACTCCCTTTTTTTGCGGTGGGATCATATACCATCACATTCGAGCGATGAATAGGCATTGGTTTTGACACAATACCACCTTGCACACCCGCATTAGGATTCGGCTTGACATGCTTTTTGACAAGATTAATCCCATCAACAAGCAATTTTTCTTTTTTCCGAACAACAGATAATACTACACCGCGTTTTCCTTTATCTTTACCGGTGATCACAATAATCTCATCACCTTTTTTAATCTTGTTCATGTTAAAGCACCTCTGGAGCAAGCGATATAATTTTCATAAAGTTTTCGCCACGTAATTCTCGCGTAATGGGTCCAAATACACGCGTTCCAATTGGTTGTAATTGAGCATTCAGCAACACAACCGCATTATCATCAAATCGAATAGCTGAGCCATCCGATCGCCTAACACCTTTTTTAGTACGCACGATAACTGCATTTAATACTTCACCTTTTTTCACTTTGCCACGCGGAATAGCTTCTTTTACAGAAACTTTAATAACATCACCAATGCTCGCATATCGACGACGCGTGCCACCTAACACTTTTATACACATCACTCGACGAGCGCCGCTATTATCAGCCACATCGAGCATGGTTCGCATTTGAATCATGCTATACCCCGACCTTTATTCTTCTCTCTTCAAAATTTCAACCAGCATCCACCGTTTCGTTTTTGACAATGGGCGGCTTTCTTTAATTAACACCATATCGCCCATACGACAGGTATTGTTTTCATCATGAGCATACATCTTTGAAAAACGCCGCACATATTTCCCATACAATGGATGTTGTACCTTACGTTCAACTTGAACAACTATCGTTTTATTCATTTTATCACTGACCACCTTACCTCTCAGTGTTCGTGATGAATTACTTTTTTGCTCAGTGTGCTCTGTCATACATGTAAACCTTTCTCTTTTAACACGGTCTTAATACGAGCAATATCAAGTCTTACTCTTCTAAATGAATGAGACTTAGGAGGTTGGCCCATACCTTTTTGCATTTTTAAATTAAATTGCTCTTTTAATAACGCGAGCAATTCTGTTTTTAACTCATCAACACTTTTATTTCTTAAGTCAACTGCGTTCATTACATTATCGTCCGCGTTACAAATATTGATCGCACTGGTAATTTGGCTGCTGCTAAGCCTAATGCTTCTTTAGCCAAATCTTCAGTGACCCCTTCAATTTCAAATATAATTTTACCCGGCTGAACTAACGCAACCCAATATTCAACATTTCCCTTACCTGAACCCTGTCTTACTTCCAATGGTTTTTTAGTAATCGGTTTATCTGGAAATACTCGAATCCAAACTTTTCCACCACGCTTAATATGATGCGACATGGCACGTCTTGCCGCTTCGAGTTGACGCGCAGTGATACGGCCGTGATCTAACGTTTTTAAAGCATATTCACCAAAACTTACTTTGGTTCCGCGAGTAGCAATTCCTCTGTTGCGGCCTTTAAACTGTTTGCGATATTTAGTACGTTTGGGCTGCAACATAGATTATTTCTCCTGCTTGCCTGTTTTTTCAGTGGTTTCAGAGGGAGATGTTTTATCACCCAATATTTCACCCTTAAAAATCCACACTTTCACACCAATGACACCATAAGTCGTATACGCTTCAGCAAGAGCATAATCAATGTCAGCGCGGAAGGTTTGTAAGGGAACACGACCTTCTCGATACCATTCCGTACGAGCAATTTCAGATCCACCTAAACGACCACTGACACTAATTTTGATTCCTAACGCACCAGCACGTAAGGCTGTTGTGACAGCTCGCTTCATTGCGCGTCTAAACATAATGCGTCTTTCAAGCTGTTGCGCGACAGATTCTGCAACTAATTTCGCATCAATTTCTGGTTTTCGTACTTCTTCAATACTGACATGTACTGGTACACCAACAATGCTATTAATTTCATTACGCAATGTCTCAACTTCTTTACCACTCTTACCAATAATAACGCCTGGACGTGCTGTGTATATGGTCACTTTAGCATTGCGCGCTGGCCTATCAATTTGAATACGACTAATACCTGCTTGCGCCAATTTTTTGCTTAAATATTTTCTGACTTGCAAATCTGCATACAACGTATCAGAAAATTCTTTAGAAGAAGCATACCATCTCGATGCCCAATCTTTTACAATGCCAAGACGTATACCTACCGGATTTACTTTTTGTCCCATTACAATTTACTCCCATCCGACAAAATAATAGTAATATGACAAGTTGGTTTTAATATCCGAGTTCCGCGTCCTTTTGCTCGAGCTTGCATACGTTTATAAGCTGGGCCAGAATCAGCATAGATCTTGGCCACCTTTAATTCATCAATATCAGCAGCATAATTATGTTCAGCATTAGCAATAGCTGAATCTAAAACTTTTTTTACTATCGCAGCCGTTTTTTTGCGACTAAATTTTAAAATATCTAAAGCACGATCAATCGGTAATCCACGTACTTGATCACACACTAAACGGCATTTCTGCGCTGATAATCTTGCAAACTTTAATGTTGCTGCAACTTCCATCCAGAATTCCTCTATTCAGATGCCTTCTCTTTCACTTCTTCAGCACCTTTTGCTTTTCTATCACCAGAATGTGCGCGAAACGTTCGTGTCGCAGCAAATTCACCTAATTTATAACCCACCATGTTTTCCGTGATATAGACCGGTATATGTAATCGACCATTATGTACAGCAATGGTTAAACCAACCATTTCAGGAGTAATCATCGATCGTCTCGACCATGTCTTAATAGGTCGCTTATCACTTGTACTAACAGCTTTATCAACTCGCTTTGTCAAATGATGGTCTACAAATGGTCCTTTTTTAATTGAACGTGGCACGTTAAGATCCTCCTCTGCTCGTATGATGAGCACCTTCACTTACAATAAATTTATTCGTACGCTTATTCTTTCGTGTCTTGTAACCCTTTGTGGGCACACCCCAAGGACTAACTGGGTGGCGACCACCTTTGGTTCGCCCTTCACCTCCACCATGTGGATGGTCAACCGGGTTCATCGCCGTTCCTCGTACGGTAGGGCGAATACCACGATGACGCTTTGCTCCTGCCTTACCAAAGGAGCGTAAGTTATGCTCGGGATTGCTCACCTCACCAATCACTGCGCGACATTCCGATAAAATGCGTCGCATTTCGCCTGACCGCAAACGCAATGTCGCATACTCACCTTCACGCGCAATCAATTGGACTGAAGCACCTGCGCTACGAGCTAATTTAGCACCCCCACCAGGTTGCATTTCAATACCATGTAAAGTTGAGCCAACTGGAATATGCGTTAAAGGTAAGCAATTACCAATTTTAACTGGAGCTTCTTTACCAGAAAGCAATTCATCGCCTATTTTTATACTGCGAGGCGCTATAATATAGCGTCTTTCACCATCTGCATATAACAAAAGTGCAATGAGCGCGCTGCGCCCTGGGTCGTATTCTACACGTTCTACTTTAGCTATAATGCCATCTTTATCTCGCTTGAAATCTATGATGCGGTATTTTTGTTTATGGCCACCGCCAATATGTCTACACGTAATTCTGCCCTGATTATTTCTGCCTCCCGTTTTTGATTTTTTTACTACCAATGCCTTATGAGGCCGGCCTTTATAAATCTCTTTATTGACAACCTTGATAACAAAGCGTTGTCCTGGTGAAGTAGGTGAAAGCTTAACAATAGTCATCATTATTCTCCTCGTTAGGCCCCTGCTATATTAAGCTTTTGATCAGTTTCAAGCGTGACGTACGCTTTTTTCCAAGCTTTTCGATATCCTGTGATACCTTTAAATGTTTTTTGTTTGTGCCGAACATTCACCACACGCACTGATTTCACTTTTGTATTAAATAAAAATTCAATCGCGCTTTTAATTTCAGGCTTGGTTGCATCTGATACAACTCGAAAAACATATTGATTTTGTTTCTCTGTAAGAATCGCCGCTTTCTCAGAAACATGCGATGATTCGATTATTTTATACCATCTTTCTTGGTTCATGTGAGCAACCCTTCAATTTTTTTAAGCGCTGCTTCAGTAATAAGCACTTTTTCTGCTTTGATTAAGGCAACAGGATCTGCTGCCGCCATCACTGCATCACTCACTTCAATACGAGGAAGATTGCGCGCAGCAAGATATAAATTATTATCAATAGCATCTGAAACAATCAGCACATCGTTTGTCATGTTCATGTCGTTTAATTTTTTTAGCAATATTTTAGTGCGTGGCATATCAATTTGAAAATCAGTTACTACTAATAATCGTTCTTGTCTAATTAATTCTGAAAAAATGGATCGCACCGCGCCTTTATACATTTTTCGATTTACTTTTTGTTTATAATTACGTGGTTTAGCTGCAAATATTCTACCACCCGTACGCCAAAGCGGGCTTCGATTCGTACCTGCTCGCGCTCTGCCCGTACCTTTTTGTTTCCAAGGTTTTGCACCGCCGCCACTCACTTCAGCTCGTGTTTTTTGGGCTTTTGTTCCTGCTCGTCTTGCTGCCATATGTGCTGTCACAATTTGATGAATTAATGGTTCATTAAAGTCACAAGCAAATACCTCATCAGCAAGCGTAAGCTTTTTTTGGGAATCGACAAATTTTAATTCCATCACACTTTCTCCCCACATACTTTAATAGCCGGCCGAACCACAACATAAGCATTGGTCGACCCTGGTATAGCACCTTTAATCAATAGTAAGTTACGCTCAACATCCACACGTACAACTTGTTGAGATAAGGCTGTTCTAACTGCATGACCCAAATGTCCAGCCATGCGTTTGCCTTTAAATACTTTTCCTGGCGATTGGCGCTGCCCAATTGAACCGGGTGCCCGATGGGATAAGGAATTACCATGCGATGCATCTTGCGAATTAAAATGATGCCGCTTAATCACACCAGCAAACCCTTTACCTTTACTCATTCCAGTAACATCTACAAATTGCCCTGCTGCAAATCGATCAACTTTTAATTCAGATCCTACGGTCATACCATCCATTGTTTTTGTATCCTCTACAAAAAATTCACGGAGAATATCACCGGGCTCAACATTAGCCTTAGCAAAATGACCTACTTCAGCTTTTGATAAATGAGTGCGTTTACGATTTCCTGACGTCACCTGTATAGCGAGATAACCATCATTTTCTAATGTTTTAATTTGGGTGATGCGATTAGGTTGTACTTCAATCACCGTAACAGGGATAGCCGCACCATCTTCAGTATAAATGCGCGTCATTCCACATTTTTTTCCAACTAAACCTATTGTCATATTAATCTTCCGCCTCAACACTAATTTGTACATCAACTCCAGCAGCAAGATCTAATCGCATTAATGCATCAATTGTTTTATCCGTTGGTCGATTGATATCTACCACACGCTTATGTGTGCGCAATTCATATTGATCGCGCGCATCTTTATCCGCATTAGGCGAAATACAAATGGTGTAACGCTCAATACGTGTTGGCAAAGGAATAGGGCCACGCACTTGCGCGCCAGTTCGCTTTGCTGTTTCAACGATCTCTTTCGTTGATTTATCAATCAATCGATGATCGAAGGATTTCAACCTGATACGAATTCTTTGATTTTTTCTTGCAATAGCCATGATATTCTCACTCAATCACTTTAGCGACGACACCTGCACCAACCGTACGACCACCTTCAC